>NZ_JBEXUP010000012.1:0-103378 GCF_040614375.1 Nonomuraea sp. NPDC005983 | reverse complement strand
GGACCGGCGAGCTCCGCGAGTTGCTGGAGCTCCGCGCGCTGCCCGAGGTCCGCTGGGGGCCGGACGGTTCGGAGCCGGGCGTGCACGCCTACGTCCAGGCCGCCCTGACCAGCCAGGACGGCGTCACCCGGCTGCTCGGGCTGGCCGAGCGGGCGCGGCGGCCCGAGTTCCTGAGGTCGGTCGGCGAACTGGCCGACGCCGCCGGCCGCGAGCCATGGCGGGAGGGCCCTCGCCCGCTGGTCCGCACGCTCGTCCACCGCCGGCACGCGTCCGTACCCCGGGTGGACTGGCTCGCCCTGCTGGCGGACGAGCCGCTGCGCCGGCGCCGTGAAGGGCCACTCCCCCGCAGCGCCGCGCGGCTGATGGCGCTGCGCGCGGACACGCCGGGCGAGCTGCTGCGCCTGGTGATCATCGATCATCCGGAGCTCGCTCCGCTCATCCCGAGCCCGTCTCCCGAGCTGCTCGCCGACGTCTGCGAGCGCCTGACACTCGTCGGCGGGCAGGCCGTGGTCAAGGTGGCCGGGAACGGCTTCATCGCCGGCACGCTGACCGTCGAGGAGATCGTCGCCATCGTGCCGCCTGAGGTGCTGGACCTGCTCGCGGAGTCGCTGTGGCTTCCCGGGCTGCGCTGCACGGCGGCGGTACGCACGCTGCTCGGCCGGGACGGGGACGTGCGCCTGCGGCCCTTCTTCACCGACGAGACCGGTCACGGCCCACGCCGCCGACTGCGGTCCCCGGGACAACCCATGCACTGGGACCCTGCCGTCGTCTACGGGCAGCGGGTGCTCGCCGCGCTGCGGCAGCGCGGGGACGAAGGGCTGTCCGCCGACGAGGTGCTGTCCATGGTCTCGCCCGATGCTGTGCTCGCTCCCGGCAGCGGGGCGCTGCCGGACCCGCGCGTGCTGCTCCGGCTGGCCGAGCTGGTCCACCGGCATCTCGGCAGCCGGCCCGAGGCGTGGATGGTGGCGCTGAAACTGCTGCAGGACGGCTTCGTCGGAACCCTGCCCGAGCTGCTGATCACCGCGGGCGCGGTCGCCGCCTGATCGCGCCCGCCCTCACCAGGGCGCGACGCGGTAGTCCTTCAGCAGGCAGCCGTACGGCGGATCGCCGCGCTCGCCGCGCACGATCGGGTCGTACACGCGGGCCGCGGCGTCGACCGCGTCCAGGGGCACCCGGAACCCGGCGGCGGCGCGCCGGCGTCTGTCCGGGTCCGGTTGCTGGTCGGAGAACCAGCCAGGGTCCACGCTGGTGACATAGATGCCGTGGGCGGCGAGCTCGGCGGCGCTGGTGCGGGTCAGCATGTTGAGCGACGCCTTCGCCATGTTGGTGTGCGGATGCTCGGGCCCCTTGTACGTTCGGTCGAACTGCCCTTCGACCGCCGAGACGTTCACGACGTACCTGCGCGGACACGGCGAGCGTTGCATCAGCGGGCGCAACCTCCCGAGCAGCAGGAACGGCGCCGTCACGTTGATCAGCTGGACCTCCAGCAGCTCCACCGGGTCGATCTCGTGCACGAGGCGCGTCCAGGAGTTGGCCGGTGACGGGTCGGGGAGCAGCCCCGATACGTCCACTGCCCCGGGGAGTACGAGCTCGTGCCCCACCGGGCCCGCTGTCAGCGCGGCCTCCGCCCGCTCGGCCGCCAGCAGCGCCGCGTACGACTCCGCTGGTGGGCGCACGGTCTGCGCGGCGAGGTTCACCAGGATGTCCAGCGGTTCGCCGGCGGCCACCTGATCGTCGCACCACCGCACCACGGCCGGGATGTCGCGCAGGTCCATCCCGGTGACGGCCAGCCGGTCCTGCCACGCGTCGCGATCGCGCACGGCCGCGAACCGGCGGCGCGCGTCGTGCGGGAACCGGGTGAGGGCCGTCACCGCCGCGCCGTCGCGCAGCAGCTTCAGCACCAGCTCGAACCCCGCCTTCACCCGGCCGCCGGTGACGAGCGCGCGCCTGCCGGTGAGGTCGGTGCGGGCCTCCCGCCGCTGCCTGTTCTCGTCTGCGCACACGGGGCACAGCCGCTCGTAGAAGGCGTCGACGTCCCGGAAGTGGGCTTTACAGGCGTAACACCTGACCAGCCCGGCGATCCGCCTGGCCGGGCCCGCCACGGGCCGCGGCACGACGGGACCGCCTTCCACGCGCTTCCCGGCACCTGTCGCGGGCTTTTCCACGCGGGCTGCGGCAACGGTGAGAGGCTCCTCGCGGTTCGCGATGTCGATGGGGGGTGCGGCCAGCAGCGCGGCGTCCGCCTCCGAGCGCCGCCGCCGCGCCCTGGCTCGCTCGTCCTCCCGGATCCTCTTGACGAAGGCGTTGACCGCCCGCTGCACGCGGATGCGATCCGGATCGTCGGGCGGGGCCTCGGCCAGCTCGGAGAGCACCCTCAGGCACGCTCGCAGATCGTCCTCGCGCATGCCGGTAATTAAACGGCCTCCCACGCCGAATACGGCAATTTAGATGATATTGCTGGCTCCGGCTCGATGTACTTGGCCCAGCAAGGACCCCACGGGAGGAGCACACGTGACCACCGCGCCGACGGCGCCGCGATGGCGGCCGACCGCCACGTACCCAAACCCGCCGAGCGAGCGGACGGGCCGGTCGGGGCTGACCGACTTCATCGACGCGATGATCGACCTGGGCATCACCGGCCAGATCTTCGGCGAGCACGGCATCGGCAAGACGTCCACGTTCGTCACCCACATCCGGGACGCCTATGACGGGGTCCGGCTCGTGTATGTGCCCGCCGCCAACCTGACCCCCGACGACCTCCTCATCAACGCGCCGGTAAGGCAGGACGGCGAACTGGTGCTGCGCCAGCTGATCATGCGGCAGCTCAGTCCGGAACGCCCCTTCGTCCTGCTGATCGACGACGCGCTCCAGGCCGGGGACATCATCCAGTCGCAGCTCATGCAGATCGCCTGCTCGTGGACGCTGGGCGAGCACGACCTGCGCGCGCTCGGCTGCGTCGGCGTCTTCCTCACCGACAACGAGTCGCTCGCCGAGACCGCCGCCCGCCGCACCGACCTGGCGATCCTCGACCGGATGGCCACGCTGCGGGTCTCCGCCGCCGACACCCCGTGGCGCATCGCGCTCGCCCGCAGGTTCCGTGAGACCGACCTGTCCGGCGTCTTCCGCGTATGGGCGACGCTCCCGGTGGAGCTGCGCCGGCTGCTGTCCCCGCGCACCCTGGAACACGTCCTCGACTGCGCCCTGGCCGGGTTCCCGCCGCACTGGGGCCTGCCGCTGGTGAACGGCGAACGGCTGCGACTGTCCGAGACCCGCGCCGACGGCACCCCGGGCGCGGACGAGGCCCCGCGGATCCTGGATCGGATCGTCGAGGAGCTGCGCCGGGCGGGCGCCGACGTGCCCGCGCCCGCGCACGTGCCGGACGCGGTACGCAGGATCGTCCGCGAGGCCCTACGGCGGCGCTGGGCCGTGCTGATCCAGGGACCGCCCGGCTGCGGCAAGACCGAAGTGGTCAAGCAGGTGGTACGGGACGAGCTGGGCCGCGACCCGATCTACTTCTCGCTACCCGTCACCAACGTCGAGGACCTCTGCGTCCCCGTACCCACCGCAGACGGCACGCTCGACAACCTGCTCGCCCGGATCTTCACCGGCCCGGACCCGAAGGCCGTCGTGTGGGACGAGTACAACCGGCCCAAGGACAGGTCCACCTTCGCCCGGCTCATGGAGATCACGCAGGAATGGTCGCTGGCCGGACGCCGGATCGAAGGGCTGCGGGCCCAGATCGCGCTCCAGAATCCGCCGTACCACCTGGGCCGCAAGCTGCTGGTCACACGCAACACCATCGCCCAGGCCTCCCGCTTCACCGTGTCACTGCAGATCAGCCCCGACGACATCCCCGCCAACGAATGGCTGATCGAACGCTACGGCGCCGTGGCCGAGACCGTGCTGGAGTGGTGGAAGAACGACATCGACGACGAGGGCCGCGCCTGGATCACCAAGCGCACCCTTGAACGGCTCATCAAGCTGCACGGGCGCGGGCTGCCCCTGGAGCCGGCGAAGATCTATCTGGGTGACGGCGAGTACGCCCCGGTGCCGCTCGTCGATCTGGAGGCGCGCCTGTCGTCCCGCCAGGTGACCGGCCTGCGCGAGCTGGCCGAGGACGTGGACGGCTGGGCCGGGCGACTGCGAACGGCCGCGGACGAAGGCCCGGAGGGAACGGACGCGAGCGACGTCGTGCACCGTATCCTGGCCAACGCCGAACTCCCGCAGCTGCGCGCGCACCGGGACACGGCGGCCCGCCTGGCTCCCCTGCTTCCTCCCAAGCTGAAGGCCACATATCTGGTCGGAGTGGACGACGAACGCCAGCGCTTCTGGATCGAGGTCTTCACCAGCGGTGGGCTGCAGGTGTCAGACGCCCCCGAGAGGTGATCTCGGGCACCGGCCGCCCGCGTCGGCGAGTGCCTGATCCGTCCGGTGTGCGGTCCGTACGGCCCTCCCGGGGCCTGGTGCGGGCGGGCTAGCGTGGGCGGCGTGAGTGAGCGAGTGACGAGCACGGGCCGGGTGGTGGTCCTGGTCCTGCCGGACGTGAACCTGCTGGACCTGGCTGGTCCGGTCCAGGTCTTCGACGCCGCGGCGCACCTGGGGGCCGGCTACCGGCTGGAGTACGCGTCCGACGCCGAAGAGGCCGTGTCGGCGCAGGGGCTGCGGCTGGCCGGGTTCGCCGGGCTGCCGCCGACCGCGCCGGGCGACCTGGTGCTGGTGCCGGGGCACCGGCTGAGGGATCTTCGGCCTGGCGAGCCCCTGGTTCCCGGCTCGGTGACGCAGTGGCTGCGTACCGCCGAGCGCTGCGGGGCCCGGATAGCGTCGGTGTGCAGCGGCGCGGCGGCGCTGGGCGAGGCCGGGCTGCTGGACGGACGCCGATGCACGACCCACTGGTCGCTCATCGAGGCGATGCGGCAGAGGTACCCGGCGGCCCGGGTCCAGGACGGGGTGCTGTACGTCCACGACGGCCCGGTGAGCACCAGCGCGGGGATCTCGTCCGGGATCGATCTCGCGCTGTCGCTGGTGGAACGCGATCACGGCCCCGCGCTCGCCGCGGCCGTCGCCCGGGAACTGGTGGTCTACCTGCGGCGGAACGGCGCGGCGAGCCAGATCAGTCCGTTTCTCCAGCACCGTTCGCACCTGCATCCGGCCGTCCATCGCGTACAGGATCATCTCGCCCAGCATCTGGACACCCCGCACACCCTCGCCGAGTTGGCCGCCGTGGCGCACCTGTCTCCACGGGGGCTGAGCCGGGCGTTCGGCGCGGCGATCGGCATCAGCCCCCTGGAATACCAGCAGCAGCTGCGCCTGGAACGGGCTTCGAGGCTGCTGGCCGACACCGACCTCGGCGTGGACGCCGTGGCGACCCGCTGCGGCTTCCGCGACGTCCGGCACTTCCGCCGCCTGTTCTCCGCCCGGTACGGGATGCCCCCATCCGAGGCTCGCAGGCACGCGCGCTGAACGGAATGCCTTTGTCAGAGGCTCGCTGAGCGGCGAGCCCCACCCTGATCCCCTCTTCACGGCCACGGCGGCGGTCGTCGTGCAGCCGTGAATTCGCCATGCCTTCCTTGGCCGTCACAGAAGAGAGCCTCCCGTGTCCCCTGTCCGCAGTCGTCCGAGCAGGCCCGTCGTGCGCCGGATCGGGCGTGTCCTGCTGGGCGCCGCCGTGTTCCTCGCCATCCTGGGCGGGACCTGCGCCGCTGGTATCACCACCGCGATGGGCCAGAGCTACCCCGGGTATCGCCAGCGCCCGCCCGCCCAGGGCTGGCCGGGCCCCAAGGCGATACCCGGCGGACGGATCACTGTCGCGATCGTGGTCAGCAACGCCGGCTCGGTCTCCGCCGACGTTCTCGCCCCGTACGAGGTCTTCGCCCGGTCGGAAAGATTCGCCGTCTACACCGTCGCGGCCCGCAGAACTCCGTCACCTTTGTCCGGCGGCCTGCATCTGCTGCCCGACCACACCTTGGAGGAGGTCGGCAGCAGCGCCGTTCCCGAACCGGACGTGGTGGTGGCGCCCGCCGTCATCGATCCCACCGGCACGGCGGAGAGGCCGCTGCGCGAGTGGATCGCCGCACGGTCCCGGAACGGCTCCCGCCTGCTGGGCGTCTGCGCGGGCTCGGAACTCCTCGCGGCCACTGGTGTGCTCGACAACCGCCGGGCGACGTCCTTCTGGGCCAACATCGACTCCCTGAAGCGGAGCCACCCCGCGGTGCGCTGGCAGAGCGGCGAGCGCTATGTGGAGGACGGCACGATCACCACCACGGCCGGCATCACGTCCGGCACTGTCGGCGCGCTGCGCCTGGTCGAGCGGCTCGCGGGCGCGGCGGAGGCGCGGCGCGTCGGCAGCGCGCTCCACTACCCCGGCTGGAGCCTGGACGGATCCACCGCGATCACCCCGAACCACCTCGCCCTGTCCGACCTGCCGTACGCGCTGAACGCGGCGTTCCCCTGGTGGCGCCCCACGATCGGCATCGGGCTGACGGACGGAGTGGGAGAGATCGACGCCGCCGCCGCGTTCGAGGTCTACTCCGGCGTCTCCTTCAGCGCCCGCGCGATCCCGATCAGCCCCACCGGAACGGTCACCACTCGACACGGCGCGGTCCTGCTCACCGAGCCGGCGGGAACGGCGGTGCCACACGTGGACCGGTTCGTGGTTCCGGGCGTGCGCGGCGACGTGCCGCCCGCCCTGGCGAACTGGGCGTCAGGACGGGGTCTCACACCGGAACTGCCTGGCGGCGGACGGCGCGACGACGAGTTCGGTTTCGACCCGATGCTCCGTGACCTCGCCGCCCACGCCGACGGTGCCACGGCCCGGACCACCGCCAAGTTCTCCGAATACCCCGTCGGACAACTCCGTCTTTCCGGGGCAAGCTGGCCATGGCGTTCCACAGCGATCTTCGCCGTCGCCCTGGCCGGCTCCGTCGGCCTCGGCCTGCTCGCCGTCGCCCTACCGCGCCTGCTCCGCCGCCGCACGGCGAGCGCTACGACACGACCCCGCCAGAGCTCGCCTGACAGCGGGCTGGACTGAAGATCACGTTGGCGCAGGGCACCGATGGCCGCCGGCTAGCCGGGAAAGGCGCGGCCCGGATCGGCGAAGGAAGAGCAGAAGCCGACCGCAGGAGGGTGACCAGTGTGACGACCGAGACGCGCGGACAGGCGGGTGATCATGAGCTCGTCGCCCGCTTCCGGCTGGACGCGGAGGAGTTCACGACCGTCTACGACCGCTACTTCCGGGAGGTGTACCTGTACGCGGCCGGCCGCCTGGACACCCAGGCGGGGGAGGACATCGCGGCCGAGACCTTCTGCTTGGCCTTCCGCGACCGTGACCGCTTCGACCCGGCCCGCGGCGGGTTGCGGCCGTGGCTGTTCGGCATCGCGACGAACCTGGTGGCCCGCCATCGGCGCAAGGAGGCACGGCACTACCAGGCGCTGGCCCGCGCGGGCACCGAGCCGCCCGCCGACAGCCATGAGGGCCGGGTGGTGGACGCGGTGGCGGCGCTGCACATGCGTCCTCAGCTGGCCAGAGCCCTGGCCGCGCTCAATCGGGGCGAGCGCGACGTGGTGACGCTGGTCAGCCTGGCCGAACTGACCCACCAGGAGGTGGCCGAGGCCCTGGGCGTCTCCTACGGCACTGTCGGCTCCCGCCTGAACCGTGCCCGCAAGAAGATCCACAAGATGATGGGACACCAGCCATGAATGATCTGCACGAGATCCGCACCTTGCTCGCCAAGCCGGACCCATCGCCCGACGTCGTCGCCCGGCGGCGACAGCAACTTCGCACCAGCATGGGACACCGCACCTTCCGGCGGAAGGCCCGGTGGATCCTGCTCCCTGTGGCTGCCGCGGCCGTCGCCGCCGGCCTGGTGATCGTGCCCGGCCGACTCGGAAACGCCCCGCCACCGGTCAAGAGCGCCCGCGACATCCTGCTGGTCGCCGCCACCACCGCGGCACGCACTCCCGAGGGCTCGGGGACCTACTGGCACATCACCGTCACCAAGAACGGCCAGCAGCAAGCGCAGTACTGGTACCGGCGAGACGGCCAGTCCTGGATCAAGGGCGAAGGACTGAAGGGCGAGGGCAAACTCGTCAAGTTCGGCAGGCCCGCGCCGTTCATGATCGGACCGCTGCGGATGACCTTCGAGGAACTGCGGCAGCTGCCCGACGACGGGAACGCCCTGTACACCCGGCTACGGACCGCCGTCGCCGACAGCGACCTGCGCACCAGTGCAGGCCCGTTGAACGACGCCCAAAAGGACGGAGCCACTGTGGAGTCGCTGGTCTCGCTGGTCAGCGAGGCGCCGGTCTCCCCCGAAGTCCGCGCCGCCGCCTATCGGGCACTCGCCGCACGACCGGGAGTCCAGGACCTCGGGGACGCCGACGGCGGACGACGCCTGCAGGTGCCCGTCTCAGACGGCACCGACACGGTGGTCGTCGACCCGGACACCGCGCAGGTCCGCAACACGTCGGCCTGGGTACCGCTCACCGGAGGGATCGTACACACCGACGGCAACGTGACCATCGACACCGAATGGACCGACGACCTAGCCGCCGAATAGCGACCGCCGGGTGATCCAGCGTGGCCTCCTCCCGATGTGCGCGGCCGGACTTCGCCGGGCGCGCCGTCGAGGTGAAGGAACTGCTCGGCGGGAGGCGGCCGTGCTCGACGAAGAGCGGGCGGGCGCGGTCAGGGCCGGGAGATGGCGCCTTCGATGAGTGCGACGGCGGCGCGAGGGTCGTCGACCTGTACGACGAGGCGGGCGTAGCGCTCGTCGGCCAGCTGGATGACGATGGCCTTGGCGGGATTCTGGACGTCCCAGAAGATCCGCTCGCCGTCGAGGTGGAAGGTACCGGCGGTGATCACGCCGGGCAGGTGCGTACCGGGGGCGCGGATGCCCTTGCGTTCGGCGATCACGCCAGGGTCGTTGGTGGCCCCGCGGACGTTGGACAGGGGAATGGTCAGCCGGCTCTTCAGCGCCCAGAGCTTGTCCAGCCCCTCTATCACCACCACCAGCGCGTCGCCGTCGATGTGGACTTGTGCCATGTCGTTCTCCTTCAACAGGGATGGGGGTCGAGTCGCCGGGCCAGGGCGGCGGCCGCATGCTCGCAGTCGCCGGCAGTGGAGGACGCCCTGCCGCGCAACCGGAGTCCGAGCAGCGCCGACGTCAGCGCGCCGGCCAACTCCGGTGACGGGCTGCGGGCGGCGAGGGCTTGATCCAGGGCGCCCAGGGCCGCGGCGACCTCGGCGGCGACCTCCGGGTCCACGGGAGCGCGCTCGACCGCCGCCATCAACAGCAGGTCCAGGCCCGAACCGCCCTCCTGGACGGCCAGTGCCCGGCGTACCGCTTCGGCGACGTCGTCAGCGCCGCCGATCGCGGCGACGAGCGGACGGACCCGGTTCTCCACATGCCAGCGCAACGCGGCCATGTACAGCCCTCGCTTGCTGCCGAACGTCTTGTACAGGCTGTTGCGATGGACGCCGAGGCGGGCGACCAGGTCGTCGATGGAGACACCGTCGTAGGCGTGGTCCGCGAACAGCGCCGCCGCCGCTCGTACCACTTCGATCTCGTCAAACCCTCTGGGTCGGCCCATGTGAGAACCGTAGCGTGTTTAGGAACGACCAGTCAAGAACGATCGTTCCTAAACGGCCGCCGACGCGGTCACATTCCCCACGCCGCGTCATGCCTCTGCATGAGCACGATCCATATCTGCCCGAAAGCGATGATCATGACCATCGCGCTCAGCGCTTCGCCGGCACCGACCGGCGCGCCCTGGAAATAGCCGATCCGTCATCGCACCCCCCTCGGAACCCCGGTGAAGTCTCCTAGCGGATTATCTACAAAGGGACGGTTATGCTGGCGATATGACAGCCATGGCACCCTCCCGCACCCAACCGGACCTGTCGTTCCTGCTCGATCACACCAGCCATGTGCTGCGCACGCGGATGGCGGCGGCGCTGGCGGAGATCGGGCTCACCGCGCGCATGCACTGCGTGCTGGTCCACGCCCTGGAGGAGGAGCGCACCCAGATCCAGCTCGCCGAGATCGGCGACATGGACAAGACCACCATGGTGGTGACGGTCGACGCCCTGGAGAAGGCCGGGCTGGCCGAGCGCCGGCCCTCCAGCACCGACCGGCGGGCCCGCATCATCGCCGTCACCGACGAGGGCGCCGAGGTGGCGCGGCGGAGCCAGGAGATCGTCGACACCGTGCACCGGGAGGCGCTGGAGGCCCTGCCAGAGGAGGAGCGCAAGGTCCTCCTGCGTGCGATGGAACGGCTGGTCAGCGGGCATCTGGCCGTCCCCGCCGACAACCCCCCGGCAGCCCGGCGAGCCCGGCAGCGCACAAACTAGGTCCGCAATGGATCGTCTGTAACAAAACTATCTGTTACGGTTCTTCTGTCGCTCCAACCGACAGGAGAACCACCGTGCCCCTTCCTTCCGCGCTGCGCTCGCGCCGGCTGGCCCTCGCCGTGATCGCCACAGGCCTGCTGATGACCGTCCTGGACGGCAGCATCGTCACCGTCGCCATGCCCGCCATCCAGGCCGACCTCGGCTTCACCTCCGTCGGCCTCACCTGGGTCGTCAACGCCTACCTGATCGCCTTCGGCAGCCTGCTGCTGCTCGCCGGACGCCTCGGCGACCTCATCGGCCGCAAGCGCATGTTCCTGCTCGGCACCGCCGTCTTCACCGGCGCCTCGATCCTCGCCGGCGCCGCCACCACCCCGGCCCTGCTGATCACCGCCCGGTTCCTGCAGGGCGCCGGCAGCGCCATGGCCGCCGCCGTCGGCCTCGGCATCCTGGTGACGCTGTTCACCGAGCCCGCCGAACGCGCCAAGGCGATCGCGGTCTTCAGCTTCACCGGCGCCGCGGGCGCCTCCATCGGCCAGGTCCTCGGCGGCGCCCTCACCGACGCGATCACCTGGCACTGGATCTTCTTCATCAATCTGCCCATCGGCCTGGCCGCGCTCGCGCTCGGAGTCCCGGCGCTGCCCACCGACCGTGGCCTCGGCCTCGCCTCCGGAGCCGACGCCATCGGCGCCCTGCTGGTCACCGCCGGGTTGATGCTCGGCATCTACACCGTCGTCAAGGTCGAGGAGTACGGCTGGACCTCCCCGCACACCCTCGGCCTCGGCGCCTTGGCCGTCGTCCTGCTCGCCGCGTTCCTCGCCCGCCAGGCCACCGCCCCGACCCCGCTCATGCCACTGCGGATCCTGCGCTCCCGCAACGTCTCCGGGGCCAACCTGGTGCAGATCCTGATGGTCGCCGCGCTGTTCTCCTTCCAGATCCTCGTCGCCCTCTACCTGCAGAACGTCCTCGGCTACGGCGCCACAGGCACCGGCCTCGCCATGCTCCCGGCGGCGGTGGTCATCGGTGTGGTGTCGCTGGGCGTCTCGGCCCGGCTGGCCGCCCGCTTCGGCGAGCGCGCCGTCCTGCTGACCGGGCTGGTGCTCCTGGTGGGTGTCCTGGCACTGCTCGCCCGGGTACCGGTGCACGCCGACTACCTCACCGACCTGCTGCCGGTGATGCTGCTCTCCGCAGGCTTCGGGCTCGCCCTGCCCTCGCTGACCACGCTCGGCATGTCAGGAGCCGGTGAGCAGGACGCGGGACTGGCGTCCGGGCTGTTCAACACCACCCAGCAGATCGGCATGGCCGCCGGCGTCGCGGTGCTGTCCACCCTGGCCGCCTCCCGCACCAAGGGCCTGCTGGCGGGCGGCAGCGGCCGGGCCGAAGCGCTGACCGGCGGCTACCACCTGGCCTTCATGGTCGGCGCCGGGCTGCTGGTCGCCGCCTTCGTCGTCGCCTTCACCATGCTGCGCCCGGCCCGGCCCACCTCCGCCGCCGACCGGCTCGAAGAGCCGCAGCCCGAGCCCGCCCACACCGCCTGAAATATCCCTTGCTATCAGGAAAGACCAGATAATGCGCACCAACACGAACAGGCCCGGATCCGGCCCCGCCCCTCGCTCCCTCGGTGAGCAGGAACTGTCGCAGCTGCTCTCCGAGCAGAAGTTCGGAGTGCTGGCCAGCCTGAAGCGCGGCGGCCACGCTCACCTGTCGACCGTCCTGTACAACTGGAGCCCCGGTGAGCGCCTGCTGCGGATCTCCACCACCGCCGGCCGGATCAAGGCCCGGCACCTGCGCGCCAACCCCCGCGCCACCCTGCACGTCAGCGGCCCCAACCCCTGGTCCTACGCGGTCGCCGAAGGGCTGGCCGAGGTGTCCGAGCCGAGCCGCGTCCCCGGCGACGCCGTCGGCCGCCAGTTGCTGGCCCTGACGCCCGGCTTCGACGACCCCGCCGACGAGGCCGCCTTCCTCGAGCAGATGGTCGCCGACCAGCGGGTCGTGCTCACCATCGCCGTCTCACACCTGTACGGGACGACCCTGGACGTCCCGTCTGGCACCTGACCGTCCCTCCGAAATACCGGACGCGACCATAATCCGAACTGAGCGTTGACGGGCAGGCCATAGAAGATTACGGTCGGGACCCAAATAGGCATGAGTGGAGAGTCTGGAGGTGGCCGTGGCTCGATTGCGTCTGCTCGCCCTGGCACCGTTGATCACCTGTCTCATCGCCGGGCCCGCGGCGGCGGCTCCGGTGAACTGCGAGAGCCCCGGCTACGAGCGGTTCGGCCCCGCCTCGGTCACCGGGGCGATCGTCGGCGCCGTCGTACACGAGGGCCACGCCTACGTGGTCACTCGCGGGCTCAAGCCCCCGGTCCTGGCCGAGATCGACCTGACCACGGACAAGGTCGTGCGCACCGCACCCCTCCCGGACGGTCCAGCGGACGGCGAGCCGGAGGGCGGCTGGGCGACGGCGGTGTCCGGCGGCAAGGTCTACGTCGGCACCTACCCGGTCCCCGACCTCTACAGCTTCGACCCGGCGACGGGCAAGGTCGAACGCCTGTACTCCTTCGGCCGTAAGGGCGGCTTCGTCTGGAGTCTCGCCGCGGCCCCGGACGGCAAGCTGTACGCGGGCACCTACCCCGACGGCAAGGTGTGGGAGTACGACCCGGCCACCGGCGCGGCACGGAACTTCGGCGTGCTCGCGCCAGGTGAGCGCTACGTCAGAGCGGTCGCCGCGGACGCCACCACCGTGTACGCGGGGCTGCTCGACAAGGGCAAGCTCATGGCGATCAACCGGGCCGACGGGAAGGTCAGAGAGCTGGCCCAGGGCCCGACGGGCATCGGGGTGGTGGCCGACCACGGTGACCGCGTGCTCGCCGTCAGCGGCTCGACCATCATCGACGTGCGCAAGGACGGCACCGATCTGAAGAAGGTCGAGGCCGTCCAGCTGGACGCGCTCACAGAGGCGGCCGACGGCACGGTCTACGGCACCTCACGTCCCGACGGCGCGGTCTACCGTTACCGCACCGGCGACAGCGGAGTCACCAAGGTGGCGGACCCTCCCTCCGAAGGCGACGAGACCAGGCGGCTCGCGCTCACCGGCGACGGCACGCTGGTCGGCTTCTCGGGCAGCGGCGGCATGTGGCGGCTCGACCTTACGACGGGCGCCGCGCGCTTCTTCGACCTGATCGACATCGGCCTGCCCGCAGGACCGGAGCGTCCGCAGAGCATGCTGCTGGTGCCCAACCGGGCGGTCTACATCGGCGGCCACTTCTCGATGGAGGTCCGTGACCTGCGCACCGGTGAAAAGCGCCGGTTCCGGGTGCCGGGCGAGCCCAAGGACCTGGTGCGGCGCGGCAACAAGATCTACGCGGCCATCTATCCCAGCGGCCAGATCCTCGAGATCGACATCAAGACCGACCAGTTGCGCAGCCTCGGATACCTGGGCCATGGCCAGCAACGTCCGTGGGACATCGAGTACGACCCGGTCACCGACAAGCTCCTGGTCGCCTCCGCCCCGCTCGGCGCCAAGCTCGACGGCGCCCTGTCGATCGTGGACCCCGACACCGGGGAGAAGGACGTCTACGAGGGCGTCATCCCTGACGAGAGCCTGATGAGCCTCAGCCTCGATTCGGCCAACGGCGTCGTCTACCTCGGCGGCGACGTGCTCGGCGGGGGCGGCACCCCGCCGACCAAGACCGCGGCCTCCATAGCCGCGTTCGACCTGAAGACGCGCAAGGTGCTCTGGCAGACCGCCCCGATCCCGGAGTACCGCACCTTCCAGGACATCAAGGTGCACGACGGCCTGCTGTACGCGGTCTACAAGCGCAACTCCGGCACCTGGATCGCGCTCGACCTGGCCACCAGGACCATCAAGCACCAGGGCACCCTCTCCGGGTACGGCGAGCTGACCGTCCACCGGGGTCGAGTCTTCGCCCAGACGTTCTTCGGCGGCGGCAACGCCTACGAGCTGGGCAGCGAGGCCAAGCAGCTGGCCACGGGGCTGGGCGATGAGTGGTACACCAACCCGCAGCTGCACTTCGAGCCCGGCTCGTTCAACGCCTGGACCCTCGTCGGACGTGATCTGGCCAAGGTGCGGCTCGACCCGGGATGCCCCGTGGTGACGCCGTAACACGCCGGATGATCAGCGCCCCGCACCCGGGCGGACGGCGGGCCTGCCCGTCGCCGACCGGGTGGAGGGCTCGTTGAGCTGAGCGTTGAGGAGGGGAGAAGCCGTCGGTGCCTCTCCCCTCCGCGCTATTCGACGTTGCCGAGGACGTGAAGTGCGCCTTCGGCCAGGACCCTGGCGCGGCCAGGCAGGCCAGCACGAATCTCACCGCGGGCGGCTCGGTCTCCCAGCGAGACTGCCAGACCAGGACCTGAGCGCACCCAGTAGGTGATCGCTCGTGCCCTGCTGGCCCCGCAGTTGGCCAGCCGTGCGCGCCGCCGGCTCCAGGGAGCTCCCCAGGCTCCCGACGGCGACCACATCAGGCGGGGGCTGCGGGATGGCCGCGCCTGGCCAGCCGTCGGCCCGCCGTCGTCCAGCAGACACCCCAGAGCAGGAAGAACGGCGACCACAGCAGCAGATCCCAGCGGGCGAGGTCGAGAACGAGCCCCGCCTGCCCGACCGGTATCGGGCGGACCCCGGTCAGCACCAGCGTGTCGCCGACGAAGCCGAACCCCAGCACCCCAACAGCCCGGGCGATCATGAAAATCCCCAGCGTCCAGGTGATCGCGAGCAGCAGCCGGCGCGGGACGGCCGCACCCCAGGGCCGCACGGTGGCCAGCGCGACGATGACACCGACCACCGCGGCGCCGGCCAGCACCCAGTGGCTCGTCACGAACAGCGGATCACGTGCGAGCAGCCGTTCGCGCAGCGGCGAGGGCAGCGGGTCCTTGTCGACCAGCGCATTGGCCCCCAGCGCCTGCGCGAACTTCATCGATCCGTAGGCCACGGCGCACACCACCGCCCCGTACACGCCCAGCCGCGCCCGATCAGCGCGCGACACGTCTCGTCACCACCGCATAGGACCGGACCATCTCCAGGAACAGCCCGATGACGACCATCCCGAGAACCGCGTGGTACCACCGCCAACCGACACCGATGCCGACGAACCCATCGACGATCATGATGCCCGCGCCGCCGCCGACGGCCAGCAGCATCCCGACCAGCACGAGCAGCGTCAACGTTCTCGGCACCCTGCGCCCCACCGCCGTGACCGTGGCGACAGCGACGCACGCACCCAACACGCCGGACGCGGTCGCGAACCACTGCGCCGTGGCCGCGTCCAGGAAGTAACCTTCGGTCTCGGCGGCCGACACGGGCGGGCCGCCCGGGAACCCGAGCCGGGCCTGCAGGGCGAAGGCGGCCTTCCCCACGGCGTACCCGAGGAACAGCACCGCCATCGCGTACGCCGGCCAGCGCCGTGGGCGAGCAAAGTCAACCATGGCTGCGACGGTAACCACCGCACACCGAGCACCACTTCCCGAAAGAGAGTGAGGCGCCTCCCCTGAAAGAGGGAGCACCCGCAGGGTTCAGCGGACCCGCGCGAGGCGGCAGGACGCGCCGTCGGGCCACACCAGCCAGTCACCGGCCGGGGGGACGAGACCCCGCCGAACAACTGTCCGCTGCGCGGATCGTGGACCACGGACCGGCAGCCCGGCGCCTGATCATCCCGAAGCCGGAGCGTCCCCCGCCGCAGGCACTGGTGGTTGCGACATCGCGACGCGTATCTCCTTAGCTCCAGGCCCGCCGTACCGCTTGATCGCCACAGTGCCCTTGGGGAGGGGGAACCTCTTCAGTACGGCCTCGACGCCGGTGAACATGCGATCGGCGCTCGGTCCGTACATGTAGAGGGTGACTCCACCCGTCTGGAGATCCACGTCGTTCCCATCGAACTCCCCCGTTCCCGTACGTGCGAGAACTCGATCGAGCTCATCTTCGATTTCGCCCAGCGCGTCGAAGTCGGCTCCCGCCTCCGGCGCCGGTATCTCGATCAGGATCGCGTGCTCGTCGCTCGCTTCGGTAGCCGATGAAGCGGGAGATGCACCAGGACTGTCAGGCGCTTCGTCGTGCTGGCAACCGCTGAGGCCCAACGGCAGGATGAGAGAGAGAAACCCGACAAGAGATAAGCGACTACGGCGACGAGACATGCCACGAGGCTACGCGCGCTATGGGCGCAGCCTCGCCGCGGTGAGCAGGGCCATCAGCAGGTAGACCGCCGCGACGGCGAACGCCGAGGCCACGGCCACAATCATGGGCGAGAAGAAGAAGGCCCCTACCGCGCAGGCGACGCCCAGGAGCATCATGAGGAGCCCTCCGGCGCGCTGGGACCGCTGCCAGGCGAGCATCAGGTGTCCGGCCGCGCCGGCGGGGATCCGCGACGGGCTGATCTTGGGCAGCAGGTTGCCGACCGCGATCAGTAGCACGCCCAAGGCGACCGCGACAGCCTTCTCCAAGGGGACGTCGTAACCGGCCGTCCTGAGAAGGATGCCTGCCTGGAGCACGACGAACAGCAGGGGGAGCATGACGAACAGGACGTTCATCGACCTCGCCCGCGACCTCGGAGAAGCCACCAGGATCTGGTGGCGCAGTCGCCCCGAGATGACTCTCTCACCCGCCACCACCGCCCCGATGATGATCAGGGTCACGGGCAGCGCGGCCGCCACGACGAACCGTGGCATTCCGAGGCCCGGACGGGTCGCGGTCGCCTTCCGAGTCGTCACGATCTCCGGCAACGAGTCCCAGACCGCCCAGGCGATGGCGATCATGACGATGGTGCACAGAACGGAGACGACGATGCCCGCCCAGGGTGGGCGAACGACCGAGACGTCGGCCGGCTCCTGACGGTTCTCATCCGCCTTGCTCACCTAACCTCCTCCACCATCACGCGTCCGGCCGGGACAGGAAGGGCTCGGCGGAGCCGTGGTACTTCGGCGCCCCGACCGGCGTACAACTGGTCGTGCTCCTTAAGAACGCGCAGCACCTCACCAGCTCTGACCTGCGCCAACGCCTCGAAGGCGGGAGTCCGCAGACTCCGTTTCGCGGTATCGAGCGAGCCCTCTGGTAGCTGCTGCTCCGACCATAGATTCGGACGGCCGAGGCGAGATACCCCCGTCCGACACATACGAGTCATGTCCCGTCGGCCCCGCCACCATGACGAAAGTCATGCAGGTGTCAGCGCGGGTCGGTGCGCCGGCGGTTCGGGCCGGATACGAACTCGGTGGTGGCGTCCAGGAAGTCGTGGGGGGAGCCGAGTTCGATCGAGCTCACCTCGTCGAGACGCCGTACCGCCGAGTCGGGCGGTTCGATGTCGACGGCGGCGAGAGGTCGGTGATCTGCGAGCGGAGCAGCCGCGGGTTACCGGCCTAGCCTGAGGCGAGATCGCGGCGGCGCCAGCCGTACAGGCCGAGGGCCGTCAGCGCCGCCGCCAGCGCGGTCAGCACCACCGTGGCCACCGGGGCGAAGGCCCCCAGCGGGTGCCAGGGAAGGTGTGACAGCACCGAGGTGTTCACCAGCCACCCCGGCAGGTTCATGTACGACCCCAGGACCTGCATGAACCCGCTGTACACGAGCACGGCCCAGGCCGCGTTCATGGCCTGCGGGGCCAGCCCGAGCAGCGCGGCGGGGATGGCGAGCAGCACCAGCACCTCCGGGGCGCGGATCAGGCTCGCCCAGGTGACCTCTCCCACGAGGCCGAGTTCGCCGGTGGAAAGGGCGGCGCCGACGCCGAGCGCGGCGCCGTACACCACCGGCAGTACGACCACGGCGAGCGCGGTGACCAGCACGGACGACCAGTACCACGTCGATCTGCCGGTCGGCCCGGCCAGCACGGGGCCGATCCGGCCGCGTACCTCCTCCGCCCGGAGCCGGATGACCGACAGGACCGCGAAGACGCCGGTGTAGAGGGACCCGGTGAACACCATGAGGCTGATCCAGGCTCGCCCGAAGTCCGCACCGGCGGAGAAGATGGGGAGATCGGTGTTCTCCATTCCCCCGGTCATTGCGCCCAGGACGAGGCCGATGGCGAGGAACGCGGCTCCCCACCCGGCGATGGCCGCCTGCTGGAGCCTCAGCGCCAGCGTGAACGGCGAGCGCAGCCAGGAAGGCGCCGAGGCGCGGCCGGGGCGCGGGGCCACCAAGGAGGCGCCGAGATCCCGGCGGCTCGCCAGAGAGTAGGCGCCCGCGATCAGCAGCCCGGCGAGCAGAACGGAGAGACCGAGCGGCCACCAGCGCTCGCCGGCCAGCACCCGGGTCTGCTGTGACCAGCCGATCGGGGACAGCCAGAACAGCGGACCGCCCTCCTGGCTCTGCATCGCTCCCGCGCCGCGCAGCAGCCACGCCATGAAGAGCACGATGCCCGCGAGCCCGTTGGCGCCTCTGGGGTGCTCGGTGACCTGGGCGGTGACCGCGGTGACACCGGCGAACAGCAGCCCGACCGCGGCGAGGGAGGCACCGAACAGCACTGCGCTGCCGGCGGGGAACCCGATGCTGATCGCCGCGGCGGCGGTGAGGATCGCGAGCGCGGCATTGCTGATCACGGCGACGATCAGCGCCCCGGTGAGCTGGGCGTGCCGGCCCACGACGGCCGCCCGGATGAGTTCGGCCCGGCCTGTCTGCTCTTCCGCCCGGGTGTGCCGGGTCATGAGCATCATGTTCATGATCGCGGCGGCCAGCAGGAACTCGACCCAGTAGGCGGCGAGGAAGTAGCTCTGCGTGGTGACCTCGCCGAAGAGGGGCCCGCCGAGCACTCTCATGAAGGAGACGCGGATCATCTGCGAGGCTTCGGCCAGGGCCTCAGGCGTTGGGACGACCGCGTTCACGGCGGCGTAGTAGAAGCGTGGGACGAGGGCCGTGATGGCGACCAGCCAGAGGGTGAGCTTGATCCGGTCGCGGCGCAGCGCCAGCCGTACCATGGCGCCGGTGCCGGTCAGGTGGCTGCTCGCCGACCTCGATCGGGTACGGCTGCGCACCGGGGAGACCGTGGCAGTCATGCCGCTTCCTTGTGCGCGTAGTGCCGGAGCATGAGTTCCTCGAGCGTCGGCGGGTGGCTGACCAGCGAGTCGATGCCGAACGTGGTGAGGTGCCGGATGGCGGCGTCGAGGTGTTCGGCGTCCACGCTGAACCGCACGCTTCCGCCCTCGACCTTCGCGTTGTGGACGCCGGGCACCTGGTTAAGGCCGGTGACCGGGGTGGCGGTGTCGGCGGCGACCGTCGTCCGGGTGAGGTGCCGCATCTGCGCCAGCGTCCCCGACTCGACGACCTTTCCGTCCCGGATGATGGTGATCCGGTCGGCGAGGGTTTCGACCTGGGCGAGGATGTGGCTGGAGAGCAGGATGGTGCGTCCGGCGGCTTTGGCTTCGGCGACGACCTGCTGGAACACCGCCTCCATCAGCGGGTCCAGCCCGCTCGTGGGCTCGTCCAGGATCAGCAGCTCCACGTCGGTGGCGAGGGCGGCGACGAGGGCGACCTTCTGACGGTTGCCCTTGGAGTAGGTCCGCGTCTTCTTCTTCGGATCGAGCTCGAACCGCTCGATCAACTCCTTCCTGCGCCTGTTGTCGACCCCGCCGCGCAGTCGGCCGAGCACGTCGAGGGCCTCGCCTCCGGTGAGGTTGGGCCACAGCTCCACATCGCCTGGTACGTACGCCAGCCGCCGGTGCAACGCGACGGCGTCGGCCCAGGGGTCTGCGCCCAGCAGTCGGGCACTGCCGGAGGTGGCCTGTATCAGGCCCAGCAGGATGCGGATGGTGGTGCTCTTCCCGGCCCCGTTCGGGCCGAGGAAGCCGTGCACCTCTCCGGTGTCCACGGTGAGGTCGAGACCGTCGAGGGCGCGTGTCGGCCCGTAGGCCTTGACGAGCCCGGAGACGGCGATGGCAGGGTTCATGGGTTTCTCCGATTGCGGGTCTCGTTGAGCGCGGCGAGGAGGTGACCCTCGATCTCCTCGACGGCGAAGGTGTCGGCGCATGTCAGGACATCGACGGCGACCGCGCCGGCGCGGGTCCGGTAGTCGAGCCCCAGGTCGGCGTCGCGGGAGCCTGCGCTGCTGCCGTGGGCCGGCCACCCCTGGTGCGGTTCGCGTCGGGAGCCGCGCAGGGCGAATCATCTGCGCGAGCCGGTCACCAGTGCGTCGAACTCGCGGTCTGAGAGGGTCCTGTTGAGGCGCAGGAGGGCTTCGCCCTGCCAGCCCATGACGTAGCGGGTTTCCGGCTGGTCCGACTCGATGGCCTGCCGGATCGCCGTCGCGACCACGTCGGGGTCTGAGGCTTGGTTGTCCTGGCCCGGCCCCGGCTCGGCCGCGCGTGCCATGGCCTCGACCATCTGCCGGTAGGCGCCGTTTCCGGAGATCTCCCGTAGTTGCCGCGCGGTTCCGGCCTCGAAGTCGGTCCTGATGATGCCGGGCTGGATGACGACGACGTCGATGCCGAACGGCTCGACCTCCATGCGGAGCGTGTCGGAGAAGGCTTCCAGAGCGTGCTTGGAGGCGTAGTACCAGGCGCCCAACGGCAGGGCGATCTCGCCGCCGATCGAGGACACGTTGACGATCGTGCCCGAGCCCTGCGCGCGCATCTGCGGCAGGACGAGCTGGGTCAGCCGGGCCGGCGCGAACACGTTGACCTCGAACTCGTCTCGCGCCATCGCCAGCGGCGTGTCCTCGACCGCGCCGTGGACGACGGCTCCCGCGTTGTTCACCAGGACGTCGATCCGCTGGTGCGCGTCCAGGACGGCACGGACGACCCGCTGGAGATCTTCTTCCTTGGTCACGTCCATCGGCAGGGCGTGACCTCCCGCTTCGCGGATCGCCTCCATCATGTGCACCCGCCGCGCCGCGCCGTACACGACGTGGCCGCCGCGCAGGAGCTCGAGTGCGGTGGCGTGGCCGATGCCGGATGAGGCGCCGGTTACGAGGCATATCTTGGCAGCCATGCCAGGGGTCTCCTTTGGATTCGTCGCTTATGCGCCCCAGGCGACCGGGAGCTGGTGGACGCCGTAGTCGGCCATGTCGGTGCGCAGCGCCAGATCCTCTGGCGGGACGGCCAGACGCAGGGTCGGAAACCGGTTGACCAGGGCGGGGGGCGCGAGTCCGGCAGGAGGGTCGAAGGGGCGCTCCGTGCTGCGCTCGGCCGGCAGCGCGGGCGCGGGATGTGACTGGGTCATGTCGGTTCTCTCCGCGTGTACGGCCATCGTTCACGCATGAGGAAACGCTACGGATGCGTTTGAGAATTCGGCAAGTCGCGAACGTCGTTATCGCAGGCCAGCGCGGAGTAATTGGCGCAACGACGGTGTCGGCAAATGCAACAGACCCCTGCTGCGTGTCGCATTCACGCACACCTGGACGCATACTTGTGCGTGCGTAAAAGCAAGGGCCGGGAGGACGCATGCCGGGTGGCCACCTGACGTACGAGGACCGCCGCAAGATCGCCGAAGGGCTGGCGGAGGGGCTCACCTATGCGGAGATCGCCCGTCGCCTGGGGCGGCCGAGATCGACCATCGGCCGCGAGATCGCACGCAACGGCGGCCCGCACGGCTATCGCGCGGTCCGGGCGCAACAGGCGACCGGCTGGCGCGCCCGCCGGCGGCCGCATCCCCCTTCGAGCTCGCCGGCCATCGCGGATGCCAACGGGCGTGACCCCCGGGCGGTACAGGAGCTCGAGGAGAGACTCACTGCGAGGTTCGGGGGGATACCGACGATGGCGGCCAGGGTGATGGCCGCCCTGTTCACCAGCGATACAGGCAACATGACCGTCGCCGACCTGACCGAGCGGCTGCGGGTCAGCCCCGCGTCGATCTCCAAGGGCGTCAAATGGCTCGAGCAAGTGGGGCTCGTCAAACGCGAGCGTGACAATCGGCGTGAGCGGTACAGCATCGACGCTGACGTCTGGTATCGGGCGTGGTTGGTGGGCATGCGGTCGATGACGCTGTGGGCCGATACCGTCCGGGAAGGCGTCGACGTCCTCGGCGCCCACACCCCGGCCGGCATCCGGCTCCAGACCGCGAGCCGGTTCTTCGACCTCATCAGCACCGACATGGCTCAGGCGGCCGAACACTACCGGCAGACCTTCTCCGACGCCGGGGACGTTTCGCCCCGACTGAAGTAGCGGCGACATTTCGGGGCCGGCTCGCCTGCCGCAACTGCGGGGCGCGGCACGCGCCTCCGGTCAGAGGGTCGCCGTGAAGTGCCGGGCTCCGTCAGGGACGGCGGCGGTCTCGCTGTGGACGAGGAGGGACCGGGCGCGACCAGCGCGAGGGAGCGGACCCGGGAGTCGGCGGCGAGAAAGCGGCAGCCGGGGACGTCGGGTTCGGCGATGACCTTGGCGAGGCCGTCGAAGACGGCCGACAGGCGGTCGGTTGTCATCGCTTGACGGTAGAACGACCGGTCGATATACATATCCAGACCGAACGTTCTATCTCTCGAAGGAACTCTCATGGCGCTCCCTACGACGACCGACGTCATCACCCGTTTCAACCAGGCCTTCGTCGACCACGACCCCGCCGCGTTCACCGGCCTGATCGGCGATGACTGCGTGATGGAGGCGGTCCAGCCGGCCCCCGACGGCGCCCGCTACGAAGGCCGCGAGGCCTGCCTGGCGTTCTGGCAGGCAATCGCCGAAGACCGCACCACCCAGTTCGAGCCCGAAGACGTGCAGGTCGCCGGCGAGCGGGCGACGATCCGCTGGCGCTACCGCTTCGGCGACGGCCCCGCCGACTCCGTACGCGGGGTCAACCTCATGCACGTCCGCGACGGCCTGATCGTCGAGGCCCTGGGCTACAGCAAGACCGCGGGCGAGGTCCCGCTGGCCGCCGAGACCGGCCTCGACGGCTGAGCGCACCGGAGCGGGCGAGATCGTCGCGGTCGGCCCCGCCAAGCGCTGAAACCTGCCCGCGCGTCAGCCCAAAGAGCTCATCCCGATCACGGCGCCGGTACCACGGGAAGCATGTGGTGGACGGACGGTATCGACTGAGAAAGCAGAGGCGCCGAGATGGGTGACGAGCTGGTTGTGCGGCCGATGGGCCGGACCGGGTTGCCGGTGACGCCGGTGGGGGTCGGGCTGGCCGCGCTGGGCCGACCGGCGTACATCACACTCGGCCGGGAGGAGGATCTCGGCGAGGATCGCAGCGTCGCCGCGATGCGGGCGCGGACCTGGGCGGTGCTGGATGCGGCGATGGCGGCCGGCGTACGGTACTTCGACGTGGCCCGCTCCTACGGCAGAGCCGAGGAGTTCCTCGCCGGCTGGCTGCGTGCGCGCGCCATCGCACCCGGGTCGGTGACCGTGGGGTCGAAGTGGGGGTACGCCTACGTCGGCGGCTGGCGGATGGGCGCCGACCGGTACGAGGAGAAGGAGCTGTCCGCCGACCGGCTGCGACAACAGCTGGACCAAAGCCGAGCGCTGCTGGGCGAGCACCTGTCGCTCTACCAGATCCACTCGGCCACCGTCGAAAGCGGCGTGCTCGACGACGAGGACGTCCTCGCCGAACTGCGCGAGTTGCACGCCGGGGGCGTCTCGGTGGGACTGTCCACCACCGGCCCGCGCCAGGCGGACACCATCGACCGGGCGATCGAGATCGGCCTGTTCGACACGGTCCAGGCCACCTGGAACCTGCTGGAGCGCTCCGCCGGCCCCGCTCTGGCCCGGGCGCACCGGTCCGGCCTGGGCGTGATCGTCAAGGAGGGCGTGGCGAACGGCCGCCTGACCTCCCACGCCGCCCCTCCTGCGCTCGCCCGTGCCGCGCGAGAACGTGGCGTCGCGCCGGACGCCCTGGCCTTGGCCGCCGTCCTCGCCCGACCGTGGGCCGGTGTGGTGCTCAGCGGGGCCGCCTCGGTGGATCAGTTCCGCAGCAACCTGACCGCGACCCGCGTCGGCTGGGACACGGAACTGGACGAGCGCCTGGCCGTGCTGACCGAGAACCCCCAGACCTACTGGACGACACGAGCCTCGCTGAAGTGGCAGTGACCACTCCGCTGCCGCTCGTCCCCTTCCCGGCCATTGCTCAACGGAGGAGGCTGACGTACCGTACGTAAAGTATGTACTTCACGATGCTGCTGGAGTTCACATAGATGGATGCCCGGGAGAGCGAGTTCGTCGACCGCATGGGCCTCATCATGGAGCGCTTCGGCGGGACGCGGACGATGGGCCGTCTCTACGCGTGGCTGATGATCTGTGACCCGCCGCACCAGTCGCTCACCGCTCTGGCCGCCGAGCTCGGCGTGAGCAAGACCGCGATCAGCACGGTCGCCAGGCAGCTGGAGGCCGGCGGGATGATCGAGCGCGTCCCCACGTCCAAGCGCGAGCACCGTTATCAGGTGGTTCAAGGGGGCTGGGCGCACGTCCTGCGGGTCCAGCTGACCTTCATGCGGCCGGCGATCGAGGTGCTGGACTTCGGGCTGTCCGTCCTCGGCGGCGAGCGCTCCGAGCAACGGGCGCGGCTGGAGGAGACCAAGGAGTTCTTCGCCTTCACCGAGCGCGACGCGGACGAGGCACTTCAGCGCTGGGAGGAGTACCGCAAGAGCCTGAGAGACGAGAACCGGAGCTCCGGATGAAATCCCTCAGGCCCCCGGTACGGCGCCACCGCGTCCGCTACCGGGTTACACGCCGTGCCAGTACCGAGGAACCTGGGCCGGGAACACCGGCTCACGTTCTGCGTGCACGGTGGTCCGCACGGCGACCGATCCGCTCAAGGAACCTACGACCAAGGGAGAGGCGATGTCCGACATCGTCGAGCGGTACAACATCCCCGAACAGCACTTCTGGCTGCACGGGCCGCGATCGGGCCGGCCGGTCGAGTACGACGCCGGCACCGGACTGTGGAACGTCTACGGTTACCCCGAACTGCAGGAGGTCCTCGGCGACCCCGCGACGTTCTCCTCCGACACCATGCGCGTCGTCCCCAAGGACCTGATGCCTGACAGCGAGGAGTTCTCGCTGGCGGGCTTCATCACGCAGATCGACCCGCCGGAGCACGGCAAGCTGCGCAAGCTGGTCAGCAGCGCCTTCACCCGCAAGGTCGTCGCGGACCTCGAGCCGAGGATCGCCGTCGTCACCCACGAACTGCTCGACGCCGCGCAAGATCGCGGCCGGTTGGAGCTCGTGACTGATCTGGCCTATCCGCTTCCGGTCATCGTCATCGCCGAGCTGCTGGGTGTGCCCAGCAGCGATCGCGCGCTGTTCAAGCAGTGGGCCGACGCGCTGTTCCAGCGTGACACCAAGGTCTCACTCACCGAGCCCGCCGAACAGCAGAAGCTGGACGTAGAGGCCACGATGAGACCGTGGCGGGAGATGTCCGCCTATCTCGCCGGCCACGCCGCGGAACGCCGGCGACAGCCGCGCGCCGACCTGCTCACCAAGCTGGTCGAGGCCGAGGTCGACGGCGAACGCCTGCCCGACGACCAGGTGGTCAACTTCGCGATCGTCCTCCTGCTCGCCGGGCACGTCACCACGACGATGCTGCTCGGCAGCACGGTGCTGTGCCTGGACGCCTTCCCCGAGCAGCAGGACAAGGTACGGGCCGACCGCGCCTCGCTCCCGGCCGTCATCGAGGAGTCCCTCCGCTTCCTCACCCCGTTCGCCATGCTCGGCCGCTCCACCACCCGCGAGGTCGAACTCGGCGGCGTGACGATACCGGCCGACCAACTCGTCATGATCTGGCTCGGAGCGGCCAACAGAGATCCCCGGCAGTTCCCCGACCCCGACGTCTTCGATCCCGCCCGCGACCCCAACCCGCACCTCAGCTTCGGCCGCGGCATCCACTTCTGCCTGGGCGCCCCCTTGGCCCGACTGGAAGGGCGGGTCGCGCTGAACATCCTGCTCGACCGGTTCAACCCCCTGCGCACCGATCCGGACGACCCTGTGGACTTCATGCCCACACCGGCCATGACAGGAGTGCGCCGCCTCCCGCTGATCTGAGGTCCGACACGCCCCAGCAGGGACCGCAGTGGGTGAGCACCAGCCCCGTACGGCGTGGGCCGCGGCGGGAGGTTCTCCGCCGCGGCCCACCCGTGCTTTCAGAGCTTCAGACCCACCAGCAGCGGGTCGTGGTCGGAGGAGCGGAAGGGGTCGGGCTGGTAGAGGTAGGGCGGGTTGAACTCGGTGTTGTAGTCCATGAACCGGCCCTCGTCAGCGTTGACGTGCCAGATCGTGGCGCCGGTCACCAGCTTGCCCGCGCTCCTGTCGGTCAGCACGTGGTCGAGCTCACCGGACAGGCCGCCGAAGACGTAGCTGTAGCGGTCGGCCTTCTTGACGTACTTCTTGCTCAGGCTGGTCAGGCCGGCGTCCTCGAAGGTGTGGATCGGGTCCTCCTCGCCGTAGGCGTTGATGTCGCCGAGGACGAGCGCGTTCGTCAACTTGAGGCTGTCGATCAGGGCCAGCACGGCCTTGGCCTGCTTGACGCGCTTGGCGTTGTAGCAGCTCTGCCCGTCGCCCTGGTCGGCGTCGGCGCCGGAGGCCGTCCCGTCGCTGTCGCTGCAGCCCTTGGACTTGAAGTGGTTCACCAGCACCGTGAAGGTCTCGCCGGCCCCCTCGGCCTTGCCGAAGGTCTGCACCAGCGGCGGCCGGTTGAAGATCGGGTCGGACGACGACCGTGCCGGACCGATCGGGGTGACCTTGGCCGGCTGGTAGATCAGCGCGGTCTGGATGAGGTCGGTGCCCGGGTTGGGGTGCGTGATCGCCTTGTACGTGCCGGCGCCGGCCTTGGCGTTGAGCGCGTCGACCAGGCTGTTGAGCGCCACGTCGTTGTTGCGCTCGACCTCCATCAGCCCGGCCACGGCGGGGTCGAGCGTCGTGATGTTCGCGACCAGCTTGGCGAGCTGGCGGTCCCGCTCCACGACGGTGGTGGCGCCGCGGGACTTGAGCGTGGTGAACCAGTTGAGGGTGTTGAGGCTGGCCACCCGGACGTCGCCGCCGACCTTCGCGGGCTGGGCGGGGCGCGGGTTCTCGGCCTTGAAGGCCACCTGCTCGGTCGGCTGGACGCGGTAGCCGCCGAAGCCGTAGGTGAGGACGCCGGTCAGGTCCTTCACCTCGTCGCCGATCCGGACGGTGTCCGACCCCCCGGTGTGGTACGGCAGGGTGGGCGGGTTCTGCACGTTGGAGCCGTCATCGAGCAGGATCGTGCGCCGCGCGTCCTTCTCGGTGTCCACGCCCTTGCGGTCGGTCGGCTGCCACAGCCGGGTGCCCTTGGAGAGAGTGATCTCGCCGTACCGGCCCAGGTTGTAGATCTCGGAGACGGCGAGGTCGCCGTCGAAGGTGACGAGCATGCCCTCGTAGCGCTCCAAGGAGACGCCCTTCTCGAGGGGCAACTTCACCTCGGTCGGCTTGATCGCGCCGGTGCCGCAGACGTTCACCGCGGTGGACGGCGAGATCTCGGTGAGGCCGTTGTACTCGATCGCCTTGCCGGAGACGAGCACCCGGTCACCGGTCTTGACCGGCGAGGAGGAGAACACGAACAGGCCCTCGGAGGTCGCCGGGTCGGCGTCGGGGGTGGGTGCCTGCATGTAGAAGCCGCCGAACTGGCCGGAGCCCTGGAAAGAGCCGGTGACGACGCCCTCGACCCGGACGGCCTGGCCCTCGACCGGGCTGGCCTCGCCGCTGCCCTGCACCTGGGAGATCCGGTGCGTGGGCGCGGTGTCGCAGTTCTCGGTGGGCGTGACGGTCGGGGTGGGGCTTGGTGTCGGCGTCCCGGACGGAGTGGGCGTCGGGCTCCCCGTCGGGGAGGGGGACGGGTCACCGCCGCCGCAGGGGGCCGGGGCGGTGGCGCTGTTGCGCGGCGCCGGGGCCGCGGTCTCGAAGTCCGCGCCGTTGTCGTCGGTGTCGGCGCACCCGCCGCTCTTGCGGAACGCGCCGGTGGCGTTGGTGAGCGCGGGGGCAGGGGAGCCCTCGAAGTAGTTCGCGCTGCCGTACCCGACCAGGTCGGCGAGCAGCGCGACCTGGGCGTCGGAGCAGGGGGCGGAGGAGCCGTTGCAGGCCAGGCCGTCGGAGGAGTGGACCAGCGCCACCTTGCCCGCGGTGCCGCTCAGGTTGATGGAGCCGACACTGTCGGGCTTGGGCAGCGCGCCGCTGGGGGTGCTGCCGGCGGCGAGCTGCACGAGGTGGTACTGGCCGGGGGCGAGGGTGCCGGAGAGGTCGGCCTTGTTGGAGGCGAAATTCCCGGTGCCGCCGGCGCTGGTGTACTGCACGGACCAGCCATCCAGCGACACGGGGGCGCCGCTGCGGTTGAACAGTTCGACGTAGTCGTTGGTGAGGGGGGCGCCGGAGTTGCCACCCCCGCCGTAGACCTGGCTGATGACCACGGTTCCGGGGGCCGCGGCCGCGGAGGGTGAGGACAGGACAGCGATCGAGCCGGCGACGACGCCGGCCGCAACGAGGATCGCCAGAGCCCGGGACTTAACACGCATGCCGCGGAGCGTAAAACGACAAGCCGCAAAAAACCCCATATAGGGCATGGACAGGTCATGAAACTTCAAACATTGACACTTCGTGTCCATCCAAGGTCGTGGATCTGTCGTCATCAGACGATGCGGACCTGCCGGAGTGACCGTCGATCATCCCGGAGTCGCGTTTCTGCCTCGGCGATCAGGGGCCTGGAGGTCACGCTCCAAGCATGCGATCATCATGCTCATGACATCGACCAGAAAGGGCCATGCCGCGTAGGCGCCCTTCTGAGGTCCGTACGCGCGGATCGGCGTGCGGAACCCACAGAGCTTTGATCCATCATGTTCCCGGGCTCGGTCGTCGTCCCATGGCTGCGGTGATCGCTCTTGAGCACACCCGGATGTGGCCGGGTGCGGTAGCGGCGGCTCTGGCGGCTTGGCAGGAGGCGGCCCTTGTCGGAACCGCCGACCGCCTCCTCAGCAGGTGCGAGTGCGATGAGTGCAGCGGAGCCGCGCCTCGCCGGCGGCTTCACCAGGCTCTCCTCGCCTTACCGCCGTGGGCCAGACCATCTCTGTACGCGTTGGTCCACCCGATCGACCGGTATTACCTGCGTCGAACTTCACCAGCTCCGCCTACATCGCCCGACTCCGATTGGGCGTGGTGGCAGCGACGGCGGCTGCGTGAGGATCAGAGCAGGTAGAGGCGGACCTGGGGAGCGCGCTCAAGCAACGCGGCAACCCGGTCGGAGCGTTCGCGGCAGGCGTGCGGCGACAGGCCCACCGTCCCGCACCGTCCGGGACGGGCCCAGACCGCACGCCCGGACGGGGGGCGGAGCGCCGAAGTACGGCGGCGCGCCGCACCCGTCGCGAGGTTGGGCGGGGTCGCCCCGGAGGGCCAGCGCGTCAGACCGGATAGCCGGGGGTGAACTCGACCGGCAGTGCCTCCAGGCTGCGCATCTGGATCGACGACCGCCACTCCAGCGACTCGGGCGGCACCGCGAGCACCACGTCAGGCAGCCGGTCGAGCAGCATCTCCACCGCGATGTGCGCGATGATCTGTGCGAGCTCCGGCGCGGGATGCGGGCAACCGTGCGCACCGTACCCGAACGACATGTGCGCGTGATTACCCACGGAGTCCCCGTAGAAGTCGGGACGTACCTGGGGGTCGAGGTTCGCGGCGGCCAGGCCGCAGACGAGAAGGTCACCGGCCCGGATGCGGCGGCCGGCGAGCTGGGTGTCCATGACCGGCCACCGTCCGATGGCGATTTGTCCGGGCGCCTCCTTCCACAGCACCTCGTTCAGCGCCTGACCGATGCTGCGCCGGCCACCCGACAGCGTCATGGCGAACCGGTCGTCCGTCAGCATGAGCTGGATCGTGTTGCCGATCCAGGTGGCCGTCGGATCCGAACCGGCGGTCAGGGTCAGGAGCAGGTCCTGGGTGAGCTCCTCGTCGGTGAGCCCGGCGGGATGGGCGAGCAGCCTGGAGGGGAGGTCGGGCCCCGGGTATTGCCGCTTCGTCTCCAGCAGCCGGCTCATGATGGTCTGCACCCGCTGGTACGCCTCCATCGCGGCCGGCCCGCCGTTCAGCGTCGTGGCCACCTCGCCGACCAGTGCGCGGGTGTCGGAGTCCGGCAGGCCGAGCAACGACGCGAGGACGAGCAGCGGGATCGGGTTGGCGTACTGCGCCATCAGGTCCGCCCGGCCGGAGCCGATGAATGTGTTGATCAACCCCTCGGTGACCCGCTCGCAGCGTGACCGCAGTTCGAACTGGTCGGCCGCGGCAAGCGCGTCGCTGACCGCGCCCGCCCGGCGCTCGTGTGCCGCGCCGACCTCGAACAGCATCGACGGTTGGTAGCTGACGTACGCCCTGAGCGGCCAGTCGGGCGGGATGTTGTTCCACTGGTTCCAATGGCGCGAGTCGCGGATGAACAGCTTGGGATTGCTGAGCACGTAACGCAGCTCGCGGTAGCCGAGGACCAGCCAGCCCGGTACGTCGCCCTCCAGCAGGATCGGGACCACGGGACCGTGCTTGCGCATCTCCTCGAAGGCCCGGGCCGGATTCTGGTGGTACGCCCTGCCGTACATGCGGAAGGCGCCGTCGAACGCGTTCGGCTCCGGCGCTGCGGGCCGGACGGCGAACCAGTGGGCGGCTTCGGAGGAGTGCGTGGCGTCGGTCATGAGGTCACCTGTCGGGCGGAGGACAGAGCATAGAGGTGGTTGACGAGCGTGATCAGCACGGCCTTGCTGGACTCCCGCTGCCGCGCGTCGCACGCGATCAGTGGTACGTCGTGGGCGAGGTCGAGCGCGTCACGTATCTGGTCGAGCGAGTGCGTGGACTCGCCGAACTGGTTGTGGGCCACGATGAACGGCATGCCGTGATGTTCGAGCCGGTCGATGGCGTACCACGAGTCGGCCAGGCGACGCGTGTCGACCAGGACGACGGCGCCGAGTGTCCCGGTGAACAGGCGGTCCCACAGGAACCAGAACCGCTCCTGACCCGGCGCGCCGAACAGGTAGAGCACCAGTTCCTCGTTCAGGCTGATCCGGCCGAAGTCGAACGCCACCGTGGTCGTGGACTTCGCCTCCACCCCGCGCGCGTCGTCGATCCCGACCCCCGCCCGCGTCATGGTCTCCTCGGTGCTCAGCGGACGGATCTCGCTGACCGACTTGACCATGGTCGTCTTCCCCACGCCGAACCCACCGACGATCACAATCTTGAGCCCGGTGGTCGCGGAGCTCGGCAACGGGATGCGCGCGACGGGTTCAGAGCTTCTGGAGTCCAACGAGCACCTGCTTCAGAATTTCGGGGTCGGGCAGACGCGTCTCGGCAGGGGCCGGACGCGGTTTCCTGGCGGTGACGCGCCCCGTGTCGAGCAGGTCGCACAGCAGGATGCAGACGACGCTGACCGGCATCCGCAACTCCGCCGCGATCTCCACGACCGCCGTCGGGCTCCTGCAGAGCCGCAGTATTCGAGCGTGCTCGGACTGCATGCCTGGGGTGGGCTCGCACTCACTCACGATCAGCGTGACCATGTCGAGCGCGTCGTCGGTCACGCTGCTGCGCCCGCCGGTCACCATGTAGAGGCGGTCCGGGTTCTCGTCCTCCAGACGCGGCGACATCAGAGGCGGCTGCTCTGCTGGGGCGCGCGGGGTGGCGCGGTCAGGTATTCACCGATCTGCTCCACCAGTTCGTTCATGTTGTGGCCGATGACACCCGGATCGGCGTCCTCGCTGGCCACCACGGCGAGGTGCGCGCCCTCTCCCGCCTCCACGATGAACAGCAACCCACCGTGGAACTCGGTCATGGACTGGCGCAGGCCTCCCGTGCCGTCTCCGAACTCGATGGACGCGCCGTAGGACAGGCTCTGGATACCGGAGGCGATCGCGGCGAGCTGGTCGGCGCGGTCCACGGAGAGCGCGGCGGTGTGGGAGAGGCGCAGGCCGTCTCTCGACAGCACCAACGCGTGTCTGGTCTGTGGAGTCCTCTCCAGGAGGTTCTCAAGCAACCAGGCGAGTTCCTGATCTGAGCTTCTCATCGAGGTTCGTCCTCACCAATCTGTCGTGCCCTGCTCGCCTGATGGAAGGCGGTGAACTTGGCTCCGGCGTCGGAAGGTCGCCGCGTGGACCTGGGCTCCTGGCCGACGGCCGGCTGCGGCGCCGTGTGTGCGGACGAGGCGGCCGCGAGCGTCTGCCCCCGACGACGTCGCGGCAGCCCGTGCAGCTCCCCGTCCTGTTCGGGGCCCGCCTGCGCTGCGACGTGCTGACTGCGTGGGCCGCGTGGGATCGGCGGGGGAGGCTGCGTCGCCCGCGGCGCCTGGACGTTCTGGCTGATGAGCTGCTGCGGAATCATGACCACCACACCGGTGCCGCCACGCGAGGACGGACGGAAGGAAACGGTCAGCCCGTGCTTGCGAGCCAGGCAGCCGACGACCGCCAGCCCGAGCCGGGAACCGGACAGCGTGGTGAAGTCCAGCGGCTCGGCGGAGACGGCGCGTTCCGCACGGGCCAGCGCGGCCGGGCTCATCACCAGGCCGCAGTCCTCGATCGTGATCACGATCCCCGTGCTGACCTCCTCCACGTATACGTGCACCTCTTCGGTGGGCGGGGAGAAGCTGGTGGCGTTGTCCATCAGTTCGGCGAGGGCGTGCATGACACCCTCCGCGGCGTGCCCCGCGATCGCGGCGGCGCTGACCGAGTGGACCCGAACCCGCTGGTAGGCGCTGATTCTGCCGATCGCCCCACGCAGGATGCTCTCCATCACGATCGGCTTGGTCCAGCGTCGCCCTGACCGCGCTCCGGTCAGCAGGGCGATGCTGTCAGCGAGCCTGCCGGCCTGCGCGGTCGTGTGGTCCAGCTTCAGCAGGTCGCCGAGAGTGAGCCGATCGTGCCTGTCCTCCATCTCGCGCAGGTCGGCCAACATGCTGGTGGCCAGTGCCTGAACGCGGCCGGCGGCACTGGCGCACGCGGACGTCGTGGCGGCACGTATCCGCTGCTCTCTGCTGACCTCGTTGACGAAGACCCGCAGAATGTGCTGCTGGGCGTTGCTCGCGGGCCGCGGAGCCGCGGCGAGCACGGACTCCGCCGACGCCCCCTCCCGGATCTGCTTCACCGTTCCCGGCATCGTCTCGCCGGCCATCCGGAAGAGTTCCGCGTCACCGGCGGCGAGTCGGCTACGCAGCTGCCGGATCTGCTGTTTGCCGTACACCGCGGACGTGACCGCACCGCACACCAGGACAGCCGCGACACCGAGGGTCCAGGCCAGGAATGTCCGGGTCGGGATCGGGGCGCTGAGCACGGCCGTCAGCGACGCGACCCCCGTGACAACGGCCGTGGTCGCCAGTACGACCAGGGATTCACCCAGTGGTGGGCGCGCCGCGCGGTGGCGAGTGTGTACCTGTACTGACATCAATGAGCTCCTCGTCGGCGAGTGGAGCACGGTCACCGCGAACGCGACGCGACCGGGGCCGAACGCGCGACAACGGACCTCTTCTGGCCGATCTCCTTGATCGCGGGGCGAGCACGAAGATCTTACGACAATTTACTCAACGTTACGAAAGCGGCACGGCGAATCACGCCGCGACCTCGCCGTCTCCTGCTGGAGGACACGTCGGCGGCCGCCCGCCGCGGCCACAATCTCTGGACAAACAGCGCAAATCTCCCCGAAACTCGACATGTTGATCATCCCTCCAGTACGGTGCGACTTCCTATCCCCCTTCTACGCAGGACTGGGAGCGGCTCTCCATGGCAGGTTCACTTCTCGACGGCAAAGCAGCGTTGATCACGGGCGCCGGGTCAGGCATCGGAGCTGCGACGGCGCTGGTGTTCGCCCGGCACGGGGCCAAGGTCGTGGTCGCCGACATCGACGAGGAGGGCGGCAAGCGCACGGTCGCCGAGGTGGAGGCGGCGGGCGGCGAGGCCGCCTTCGTGTGGGTGGACGTACGACGGGCCGACGCGGTCAAGGACATGGTCGACTTCACGGTCGAGCGGTTCGGACGCCTGGACTGCGCGATCAACAACGCCGGCGTGGACACCGCGGGCGACGGCCGGCTCCATGAGGTGAACGAGGAGGCCTGGGACGCCTCGGTCGCGGTCAACCTCAAGGGCACCTGGTGGTGCATGAAGTACGAGATCGCCCAGATGCTGGAGCAGGGCTCGGGCTCGATCGTCAACGTGGCCTCGGTAGCCGGCCTGGTCGGCATCGAGGCCCCCTTCGTCTCGCCGTACGTCGCCGCGAAGCACGGGGTGGTGGGGCTGACCAAGGCGGCCGCCCTGGAGTACGCGACCTCGGGGATCCGCGTGAACGCCGTCTGCCCCGGCGCCGTGCGCACCAAGATGGTCGACGACCTCATCGAGCAGGGGATCATGACGCTGGAGCAGACGGCGGCCTACCACCCGCTCGGCCGCTACGCCAACCCCCCGGAGATCGGTGAGGCGATCGCCTGGCTCAGCTCCGACGCCGCGTCGTTCGTGACCGGCCTGCCGATGGCCGTGGACGGCGCCATGACGGCTCGTTAACAGCGACCCGCGTTGGCCATGATGGCGTCGTGGATGTAGCGGGACAGGCCGGGGGCAACATCGTCGAAGTTGAGGCCGATCCGCTCGTTCGCGAGGTAGGACTCGGCCAGGACGCGGTGCGTGTCGTGGTCACAGTCGTGGAACCGGCGGTCCAGATGCAGCCGGTGCTCCTCGGCCAGGTCCATGACGGCCGGGTCGGTGGCCGGGATACCGGCGCGCATGGCCTCAAGCAGGCGCTGGTGGACTCCGGCCTGCTCGGCGCGGATCTCACGCCAGTTCTCGGCCGAGTACCGTGAGGTGCGTCGCTGCTGCTGCCGCCACAGTTCGGAGTCGCCCCACCGCTGCTCGGCGCGCTCGGCGCCGTCCTCCAGGCGGGTGCTGCCGAAGACTTCCAGCCGCTCCTCGGGAGTGAGGGCGATGCCCACCCTGCGCGCGTTCAGCTCCCTGTCGATCACGGCGACCATGGCCTGATGCCGCGCGACCCGCTCGGTGAGCAGCCGGCGCTGCTCGTGCAGCCGGTCGACGTCGCTGAGTGCCGGGTCGGCGAGGATGGCGCCGATGGCGTCCAGGTCGAAGTCCAGTTCCCGATAGAACAAGATACGTTGCAGCCTGCGCACATCGTCGGCGGAGTAGAGCCGGTAGCCGGCGGCATTGCGGTCATGCGGTTCCAGCAGGCCGATTTCGTCGTAGTGATGCAGGGTGCGCACCGACACCCCGGCCAGGTCGGCCACGACACCGACGGTGTATTCCTTGGCGTTCATGTCCGCCACTGTGCGCCCTGACGCCACGTGGGGGTCAAGCTGCACGTTCTAGGTCGGACGAGGTTGATCGGGCGGCCTCACGGACAGCCATGCTCGTCTTCACCACGTTCGCCGGTGTGCTCATCCTCGTCGCCCCGCGATCCACTCCGCGACGCGACGTTCCTGAACAAATCAGATTATTTATTCTTTTATGGCATTCATTCCGTTGGTCATTTTTTGCACCATTTGACCACGAAATGCGTCACTAGCTTTCGGGTCACGGCCTGGCATAATCAGATCCGGTCGATCCCCTTCATTTCCGCCCTCATTTCGAGTGGCGGCCAAGAAAGGCGGCAGTGAATGCAGCAAGCGGCCATCGATCGAGTAAAGCTCATCTTCACTCTGCTCGACGCCGACGGCACCGGCTACCTCGACTCCGACGCCTTCGAACTCATGGCGGCCCGTGTCGTCGCAGCGTCCCCCGACTCCAGCGACGCGGCCAAATCCGCCATTCTCGCGGCTTTCCGGGGTTATTGGGCGACCCTGGCCGCCGAACTGGACGCCAACCGCGACGGCCGCATCACCTTCGAGGAGTACGCCGCGTGCGTCCTCTCCCCCGAGCGCTTCGACGGGGCGGTCACGGAGTTCGCCGAGGCGCTGGCCGCGCTGGGCGACCCGGACGGCGACGGGCTCATCAAGCGGCGCGTCTTCATGGCGCTCATGACGGCCATCGGCTTCGAGCCCGCGAACATCCACGCGCTCTTCGACGCGTTCGGGCCGTCGGACGACGACCAGATAACGGTCTCGATCTGGGCCGCCGGCATCAAGGACTACTACAGCCCGGAGAAGACCGGAATTCCGGGCGATCACCTGGTCGGCGAGCCGATCTGATCAGGCTTTCGGCGGCCTGACACATCGGCCTTCGACGACAAAGGAGTGCATGTGGCACCAGTCATCGGACTTGGCGTCGGCCGGGGAACGGGCCCCGAACTTGCGGCCGTCTTCGAGCGGGTGCTGGCCGGGATCGCCGACGCGTATGCGGTCGACATCGGCGTCACCCGGTCGGAGAGGCTCTACCACTCGTACCTGTCGCTGAAGGCCGATCTCGGCATCGAGCGGGTTCGCGAGCTCACGCGGGAGGACGCCGACCACTACGTGGAGTTCTGCCGCACGCGGGCCGCGCGCGGCGTCCCGGCCGTCTTCCGCACGGCGATCAACGCCCAGTCGCTCTACCTGGTCCGCCAGCGCCTTCAGGCGGTGAAGGTCGACGTCATCGCCGCCCCGGAGGGGTCACTGCTGCTGGTCCGCGACGAGGCCCAGGGCTTCTACACCGGCGACAACACCCACGCCCCGGGCGCGCTCATCCGCACCACGGCGTTCAGCCAGGAGATCACCGAGAAGGTCATCGACTTCGCCGTGCGGCGCGCTCGGCAGGAGTGGCCGGACGGCGGCGCCGACCAGATCGTCATGGCGTACAAGTTCCACCTGCTCGACGGGGCCCTCGACGCGTGGGTGTCCGAGAGCGCCGCGCGGCACGGCGTCGAGATCTCCCTGTTCCAGCCCGACACGGTCAACCGCAACCTGATCGAACGCGGCCCGCGTCCCCGCACGATGATCATCGCGGGCAACGAATGGGCCGACATCATGCACGTGGTCCTGCTCGACCGCTTCGGCGCCGAACGCCAGGAGAGCCGCTGCACCGAGAACATCTACCTGCACCCCGACGCGGCCGGGCTGGTCGAGTACCAGACCGTCCACGGTTCCGCCGACGACCTGGCGGGCACCGACACGGTCAACCCGGTGGCGACCGTACGCGCCGCGGCGATGATCGCCGAGCGGCACGCGGGCTGCGCCGGAGCGGTGCGGATGGTGGAGCGCGGCCTCGCGTCCCTCGGCCGCCGGGGCCTCGCCACCCCGGACGCCGGCGGGCGCCACTCCACCACCGCCGTGGTGAACGCGCTGCTCGACGTGCTGGAGCCCGACGGGCGGCCGACTGTGATGGCCGACTCGTGACCCCCGCGGAAACCGCCGCGCTGGTCGTCATCGACCTGCAGAACGACTTCTGCGCCGGGCCGACGGCCCTCGCCCGTTACCCCGGCGATCCTGTGACGCTGGACGCCGTCGCGACGAACACCGCGCTGGCCGTCGACCGGGCGCGGGCCCGCGGCACGGAGGTGATCTTCGTCCGGTTCGTCGGTGACGCCGAGCACCAGGGTCCGAGTTGGCGGCGCCGAGACCAGGCGCAGGGCAAGCGGCCCAAGTGCCTGGAAGGCACGTGGGGCGCGGAGTTCCACCAGGTCTCGCCCCTGCCGGAGGAGCGCGTCGTCACCAAGCGGGCGTGCTTCGACGCCTTCCTCGGCGCCGGGTTCGAGCAGCACCTCCTCGACCGCGGCATCGAGCGGCTCGTGTTCGCGGGCCTGTACACGGACGTGTGCGTCGACTCCACCGCCCGGACCGCGTTCCAGAAGGGCTTCCACGTGACCGTGCTGACCGACTGCACCACCAGCCTGCACCTGCCGGACGCCGACATCCTGCGCTTCATGGCCGTCGTCTACGGCGCCCACCTCACCACCCACGACCACCCGCAGGCGTGGGCGCCGCCCGCGGGAGAGGAGGACCCATGCCAGGGGCCGCGCACACCGGTGTCGAGAGCGGCGTCGGCCTGACCGCCCTCATGATCGCCGCCGCGCGGGCGATCGAGACCAACCGGCCCGATGCCCTGGCCGCTGACGCCTACGCCGCGCACTTCGTGCGCGCCGCGCGGGCGTCCGCAGCCTGGCCGGTCCACCCGGCGGAGGTGCCGGACGGCGACGCGAACCCCCTGTGGGGAAGGCTCGGGCGCTACATCGGCCTGCGCACCCGCGTCCTCGACGACTTCCTGATCCACTCGGCCCGCGCGGGTGCCCGGCAGGTCGTCCTGCTCGGCGCGGGCCTTGACACGCGGGCGTTCCGGCTCGACTGGCCGCCAGGCCAGGTCGTCTACGAGATCGACCGCGACGGCGTGCTGGCGTTCAAGAGCCGTGTGCTCAACGGCCTCGCCGCCGCCCCGATGGCCACGCGGCGCCCGATCGCAGCCGACCTGGGCGGCGACTGGGCCCCATCGCTGGTGAACGCGGGCTTCGACGCCGCCGCGCCGACCGCGTGGCTGGCCGAGGGCCTGCTGCTCTACCTCCCGCCGGCCGCCGAGCGGTGCCTCATCGACACCGTGGATCACCTGAGCGCCGGCGGGAGCACCCTGGCCTTCGAAGTCAAGCTCGGGGTGGAGTCTCCGGAGGTCCGCGCCAGCCCCGTCTACGTCGCGGCCAACGAGCAGATCGGTGTCGACCTGCTCGCCCTGTTCGACGGTGAGCCGCGCCCCGACTCGGCCGGTGACCTGAGAGAGCGGGGCTGGTCCACCGCGATCCACACGCCGTTCGACTTCACCCGCCGCCACGGCCGCGGCCCGCTGCCCGAGCCGAACGACGCTCTGGCGAGCAACCGCTGGGTGTTCGCGAACAAACCCGGCCCTGGGGTGGCTCCCACTCTCAGCGGCTGAACACATCAGGCGTGTAGCTCTGGCGGCCGTCTCGGGGCCCGTGCGAGGTCAGCGGATCTGGAAGTCGGGGTTGCGGGCCTTGAACGTGCACTCACCCACGAACTTGACCGTCTTGCCAGGCTTGATGTCCTTCCAGCCGGTGCTCTTCTGCTGCGAACCGTTGCCGATCATATTTTTGCACCAGAACACCAGCCGAGCCTGACCGGTCCTGTTCCCGTTGTTCCAGCACTTTCCCCACACGGTCGTGTTGCCGGTGCCGGGGGCGTTGCATGAGACCCTCGCCCCTCTTTCCGTGGACGCGGAGGAGGTCGCCGCCTGGGCCACGCCACCGCCGATCGACACCAGTACGGAGATCGCGCCGACACCGATAGCCAGCGAACGCGTTATCTTGTTCATTTTTGTACCCCCGTGGTCGGATATTCGTGCGTCTGAAGAAAAAGGCGCCATATCGCGCCTCGGTCGCCATGCTGGCACGCGGCCCTCCAGCCGACCAAGGGATCTTTGTCCAGAGCTTGCCCAAAGCGGCGCTCCAGCCGTTGGACAAATGAAACCGCAGGTCAGGGCAGGGCCACTTAGACATCGAGGAGCACCGCACGGTTGACACCGGAGGTGCAGGCGTGGCCAACGCAGATCGCGTTCACCGCCCGGGCCAGCGAGCCAGGCGGTGAAATTCTCTGCCGCAATAGCCGTCCCGAAACCCCGAAACGGGGTTCATGTGTTCGTCCAGTCGGACATGGGCGGCTACGATCATGGCTTCTTGCAGACATCATGCCGCTACAACCGCTATACCTGATCAGAAGGATGGCCTTGGCCAACCCCGATGCAATCGACTGGAACGCTCTGGCCGCCGAGCACGGTGACGGTGAGTGGAGCCCTGTGATGCGCGCGTTGTGTTCCGAAGACTCTGACGAGGTCGCCGAGGCGTGGGAGACGCTGTGGGACTCCTGCTGTCATCAGGGCACGCGTGAAGGTTCAGACACCTCCGATATCCCTTACCTCGTCGCGCTGGCGGTCAGCCCTGACGCGGCTCCCGAGCAGCGAAGCCGTCTGCTCTACCTGCTCACCCGGATCGCGATCGGCAACCGGGAGGACGCACCCAACGGCTACCCGATCGCCGCTTTCCGGGCTGAGGCCGAAGCGATCATCACCGATGAGCGTCCGCCGGACCCTGACTCCATGTGGGACGCCGACCGCCAGCGGTTGCACCAGGCCCGGTTCCTGTGGGGCCTGGACGCCTATGACGCCGTCCGCGATCGACTGCCCGACCTGATCCCTCTGCTCTCTGACCACGACGATCGGGTCCGCTGCCTCACCGCCTTTCTTTTCGCCTGGTTCCCCGAGGAAGCGCACGTACTCGTGCCGCGGCTGCGCGGCATACTCGGCACCGAACCCGACGTCGCAGTACGCACCACCGCAGCCGTCGCCATCGCCATGCTCACCGACCCCGGCGACAGCACACCGACGATCGGTGACATCGGCCCGGTTCTCACCGGCTGGCTGGACAGCGGCGAGCCGCTGGAGCGGTGGGCCGCCGCAGTCACACTGGCCCGGATACTCGGCCAGGCCGCGCCCGCCCCCGTACTCGACGTTCTGCTCGCGTGGACCGCGCGCCGGGAGACCGCCGAGAAGGCCCCGTCGGTCCCGTTCAGAACCGGGAACCCTGCCGCCGTCGCCGCCAACACCCTTCCCCTCTGCGGTCCCACCGCCGGACGCGCGCTCGACGCGCTCATCGAGTCCCTTCCGAAGCTCGATGACGAACAGGCGCTGGAGGTGATCGGCCCCCTCCTCGAACTCACCTTCCCCGACGGACCGATCGACACGGACACCCCATACGACGCGCTCAGCCCAACGCAGCGGCGGGTCATGCGGGCCATCGCCGCCGCACGAAACCTATGGGGCACGGCTAACTTCGCCATGGCGCTCGAGGACTACAACCTCCCCGCATCGCCCGTCGTGGAAATTGGGAGACCCGAGCCGTTCCAGACGTGGGTCGGCCTCGGCTCCGTCCGCATACCGATCCCCGAGGAGGGACTACCGGACGGTGAGATCGTGCTCTACGGCTTCCGCGAACAGGAGGAGCAGATCAAGGAAGGGTGGCGGCGGACCTTCGCCCGGTTCGATGACGCCTGGGGCCAAGTGTTCGACGAGCAGCGGTTCAACCGATTCCTGGCCGAGTTGTTCGACGCCGCCATGGAGGAGTACGACGAGGTATTCGCCGGAAGCCTTCAGGTGGTGGAGCGCTCCTCGCATGTGGTGAAGATCGACGTAACCGCGGCTGCCCTCGTACCAGCCGCGCCCACCGACTAGTGCGGAGAAACGGCCAAGATCTCATCGAGTTGCCGCTGGTTGATCTCCATGAGGGCTCCCATGTGTCGGCGTCGGCGCTGGCGTCGGGATTGGGCCGAGCGCGGCGTTCATGGCACTGCCTGATCTTCGAGCCTTTCGTCGGGCTGGCCGGGAACGCGGTCCAGAACACGGTTAACGGTGGCGCGGCCGATGGAGAACACTTCCATCAGGTCCGCGATGGTGTACTCGCCGGTGCGTCGAGCGACAGGCGGATGCCGCGGGCAACCAGGGTGTCTCCGATGTCGTACCGTTTAGCCCCCGTCACCGGACACTTTCACGGACCACCTATGCGAGACGACGTCACCGCAGGTCGTGTCGTCGCCGACCGGCGGCGAAGGATGTCTCGTTGAGCGTTCCCTAACGGACAGCGTTCCGGGCCTCGCCGTCGCGCGGACGAGCACAGGTGATACCGCCGAGTCGTGCACAGGACTGCGGACAGCGCGGCTGTCAGAAGTCCCCTGCACGCGTGGGTGTCTCACCAGGCCGCGCGTGCAGGGGACTTCGGAAATTGACAATGAGTTTCGGGACTTACCGATTGGGAGAACGCCGTCGCGTTGGGCGCTCCGTTGGACCACCCCTTGAACGGGCCGGCCAGGATCCGATAGACCGAGGTCTGAATACCGAAGGACCCGTACGTCCCGGGCGAGGGCTGTCCGGTGACCGCGGCGCGGCGGGTTCCCGAGGCGATGTAGGGGAGCCGGCTCTGCTGCTCATCGCCCTTCGAGGGATCATCCGCGGACACGGCCTCATGCTCTCACCGGGCTCCGCCCCGCCCGCCACCCGATCGTCCTGTCGCCGTCGCCCCGCCCGTCAGGGACGGGCTTGTCCTGGGGCGACGGCGACGGGACGATCAGGCTTCCGCCTCAGCACGCGGCCGCCGTGCTTCCTCGGCCTGCTCCGCGGCGACGGCTGCCAGCGGCCGGGAAGCGCGGCACGTCGATCGCGAAGCGGCCAACCTGGCGGCGCGCCGGTCAGGCGAAGGAGAGCTGGCCAGATCCGGTCAGTTCGGTGAAGCCGGAGGGGGCGGTGCACTGCCGCAGGTCGGACGTCATGGTGGTTGCGCTCCCGTTGAAGTGCCGACCCTTGAGCCGGCCGGAGACGACGTCGCCCTGCAGCAGGCTGTCGGCGAGGCTGACGCTGCCCTGGTGCGCGGAGGTGAGCTTGGAGGTGCCCACTGCCTGGCCCTTGGCGTCGCGCCAGGTGACGGTGGCGTTGGCGCTCAGGTCGGCGGCGCTTCGGCAGCTGGCGGTGGCCGTGCCACTGAGCTCCAGCCTGCCGGAGGCGATGTCGGTGACCGTGCCGTTGGGTGAGGAGCAGTTTTCGAGGAGGAAAGCTCCCTGCCCCTTGACCTGCTGCGCTGCCGCATCGCGCAGTGCCGGGGTAAAGGTGATGGGGTTCTTCGGGGCGGTGCGCACGGCGCAGGTCAGCACGGCCTCGTCGCGGGCTGTGGCCGTCGGCGCAGCCTGAGCGGTGCCCGTGGACGCCAGGAGCGGGACCGCGAGGGCCGCGGTTGCGGCGCCGATCGCGAGCCCGTGGGCACGGCTGAGACGTGACTGCCAGATCATCAGGTCCTCCGGATCTCTGTCACTGAAGGTAATATCGCGACCACTCTTTGTAGCACAACGGGAGGCGGCTCCATGGCGGTGTCATCACGCGCGTCGGCGGGCGGGCCACTTACCGGCACGGTCCGCCGTTCCGTCTGGTGGCGCCTGGGCGACCTGGCGGCCCGCCGCCACCGGGCGGTCCTCGCCGTGTGGCTGGCGTTCGTGGCCGGGTCGGCGCTCATGATCCCTGGCCTGGTCGACCGCGCCGTCGCACCTGCCATCCGCGTCGAGGGGTCCACCTCGCTCGCGGGGGCACGGCTGCTGGAGCAGGGCTTCCCGCAACTGGGCGCCGAGCAGATGATGCTGATCTTCGCCTCCGCCGCGCTGTCCGACGACGAGGAGCCGTACCAGCGTGCACTCCACGACGCCGTGCGGGCCGTGTCGGCGCAGCCCCAGGTAGGCGGCGCGCAGCTGCTGCCCCTCGTGCCGGGCCAGGACCGGCGGCACGTGTACGCGATCGTGGGCGTCAACGGCGATCAGCGGGCGCGCCAGGCGGCACTGCCGGTGCTGCTCCGTGCGGCCAAGGAGGCTGCGAGCCGGGCGTCGGGCTCGCGCGTCGACGTCCACCTGGTGGGCGAGAGCGCCCTGCTGGCTGAGACCAAGCACACCGACCTGGCCGACCTGCAACGCGCCGAGCTGCTGGCGGTTCCCCTGTCCCTGCTCGTGCTCCTGGTCGGGCTCGGGTCGGCCGGTGCAGCCTTGGCGGTTCTGGCCGTCGCCGGAACCGTCACGGTGACCGCCCTCGGCGTGCTGGCGGCGGCGAGCCGGTTCGGCGCGCCGGCCAACACGTTCATGCTGGCCGTGGCGTCCACTGTCGGGCTGGCGCTCGGCCTGGACTACGCGCTGCTGTCCCTCTTCCGTTACCGCCACTCCCGAGCTGCCGGGCACGACCGGTACCAGGCCGCCGCCCTCGCTGTGAGCACCGCGGGCCGCACCACGACCTGGTGCGCCGTGGGCGTCGCGCTGACGGCGGCGGCCCTGCTGGTGGTACGCACCTCCATGATCCGCACCATGGGGGCGGCGGTGAGCCTATCGGCGCTGGTGGCCGCGGCGGCGGCCGTCACGTTGCTCCCCGCCGTCCTCGCGGCCGCCGACCGATGGCTGGCCCACCGGCGCCCACCACGCCCCCGCCCGTGGCGGCCGGCCCTGCGCCACCTTCACCGCAAGGGTCGCTCTGGCGACGCCGACGGGTGGGGCCGGTGGGCGTGGCATCTCATGCGCCACCCCATCGCGTACACGCTGGTCTGCACCGGGGTCCTCCTGGCCGCGGCCGCGCCGGTGACCGGTCTGCGGATGGGCTTCGACCTGGAGCGCGCCTCGGTCGCCGAAACCGACTTCGGGCGCGGTCTGGCCTACATGGAGGCCGACCAGATCTCCTCAGCCCTGGCCGTGGTGCTCCCCCACCCGGCAGACGCGCCGCCCGTCGACACCGCCACCTTGGTCACCGCTCTCGAAGACGACGCCAGGGTGGCTCTGACGACGTCCGTCGACAACGGCAAGGACATGACCGTCGTCATCGTCATCATCCGTACGCACATCGACGAACCCGCCACCACGGCGCTGGCGCGGCAGATCAGCGGGCAGCTCGGCCCCGCGACGCTACCGCCCGGCCAGCACGCCTTCGTGACCGGACCGGCCGTGATCTTCTCCGACCTCATGGACGAGACCACCGCCCAGCTGGGCATGGTGATCCTGCTGGTGCTGGGTTGCTCGCTGCTCTTCCTCCTGGTGTCCTTCCGCAGCATCCTGCTCCCAATCAAAGCCGTGCTGATGAACCTGCTGGCTGTCGGCGCAGCGTTCGGCCTGCTGACCCTGGCCACCCGCCACCTGCCACACCTGTTCGGGAGCCAGGTCAACACGTTGATCCCGCTCCTGGCCTTCACGCTGGTGTTCGGCCTGTCCATCGACTACGAGATCTTCCTCATCCACCGCATCGGCGAGCACTACCACGCCAACGGCGACAACACCGCGGCCGTCGTCGACGGCCTGCGGCACACCGCCCGCCCCATCACGGTGGCCGCCGCCGTCATGGTCGCCACCTTCGCCGCGCTGCTCACCGCCGACCGCCACCACCTGGTGCAGCTCGGCCTCGCCGTCGCCACCGCGATCACCCTGGACGCGACCGTCATCAGGCTCGCCCTGGTCCCCGCGCTGATGCGCATCCTCGGCACGGGCAACTGGTGGCTGCCCGCCCCTCTGGCACGCCTCCTCCCGGCCGACAGTGATCGCGGATTCACTCGTCCAGATGGCGTTGGGCAGCGTACAAGCCCAGAGCGCGGATCATGACCGTGTGGCGGTTGACGGGCAGGAGTTCCTGGAGCGGCCGCCACGCCAGGTCGACGACCTGGCGGGCTTCCACCAGGGAGGCCGCGGTGGCGCCGCAGTCGTCCAGGGTCTGGGCGACCTCCGCCGCGGCGGCCGGATCGGCGTTTCCCGCGCGGACGATGTCCCAGATTCCCCGTAGCCGGGCCCGGGGCAGCAGGGTGACGGCGTGCGCCAGAGGGTGGGTGACCTTGCCTTCGCGGATGTCCTCACCGGGGAGCTTGGCGACGCGGGAGCCGGGGTCGTCGGGAGGGGCCAGCACGGCGCGTAGGTCGGCGACGTCGTCGCTGATCTGGTACGCCAGCCCCACGGTCTCGAAGTACGAGCTGATCGCGGCCAGCAGCTCACCGTCGGCGCCGGCGAGGATCGCCCCGAACTCGCCGAGGCCGCGTACCACTCCGCCGGTCTTGAGCCGGTGCGTGGCGCGCACTCGCTCGAGCACGGCGGCGGAGTCGCCGGTGGCTACGGCGGCCTCCATGACGTCGTGGTGGCCGAGGATGTCGAGTGCCTGGCCGGCGTGGTTGCGGCGCATGCCGTCGAGGTACGCCTGGTAGAGGAGGAGCCGCCGCTCCGGGTCGTCGGGCAGCAGGTGGCGTACGACCTGGTCGAAGACGAGGTAGGCGTGCGTTCCGGTGTTGATGGCGGTGGCCTGGCCGAACACCGTGTGGACGGTGGGCCGTCCTCGGCGCATCGGGGCGTTGTCCTCGACGTCGTCGACGATGAGGCTGGCGGTGTGCATCAGCTCGGCGAGCGCCGTCAGTGCCCGGTACGGCCGGCTGTCGACGCCCTGCATCTCCATCGCGGCGACAGCGGCGTAGCTGCGCCAGCCTTTGCCCATGGCGTCGGCCAGGTGCCGGACGGGCTTCACCAGCGAGCGGTGCAGCGGCTCGGCGACGACGTCGACCGGCCACCGGGGGCCGGGGGCGAGCCCCGCCAGCACCGTGATGGAGGCGTGCTCCGGAACGTCGGGATACAGGCGCACGACCTCGGCGTGGGTGACCTCGCGCAGTCCCTCCATGTGGCGTTCGAAGTCGAGGACGCGGTTGACCGGCTGGACCTCCAGCCGGCCGTCTCCGCGCACCGGCACGCCCCGCAGCTCTCCTTCGGCGGTCGCAGCGGCCTCCAGCAGGGCTCCCAGCCCGACGATGGTGTGGCGCTCCTGCTCGGGGAAGCAGGCGGCCACCCGCAGTGACAGACCCGCCTGGGGCGCGTCGATCCGCCAGACGGTGGGATAGGAGGTGAGCGTGGTCATGGACGTCCAGGACTCGCCCGGTTCGAGGCGCGCCGGCGCCTCCTGCCGGGTGCCGTCCGGGGCCACCAGCACCACGGACGTGGGTCGCCGGGCCACCTTGCCGCCGGCGACGTCGGCGGTGCCGGAATGGCAGGCCACCACGTCCCAGCCGTTGTCGAGGTGCAGCGCGACCCATGTCCGGTCGTGGTCGACCTGCGGGGCGGTGCCGTCCTGCGGCAGCTCGGCGGCGCCGAAGGCCCGCTGGTACAGGGCCAGGCCGGTCATCCGGACCGCCGGACGCCCCGTACGGGTCCACGTGGCGTCGGCCGCGAGACGGGGCACGAGGAAGGTGGAGCGCGTCTCGTCCACGCCGAGCGGTGCCCCCCGGTACAACGATTCCCGTACGGCGGGCTTGAGCGCCCTCAGCCGCAGCTCCCAGGTCTCGTGGTCGTCGCGCAGGACGACGTGGTAGGCGCCGTCGGCCGGTGCGGACATCTCTGCGACGCCGCCGAAGTCGAGGTGCAGCCGGTCGGCCGCCAGGGTGACCGGGCCGGGCAGCAGGCGGTCGGGGGCGATCGACCGCCCGCCGGAACACGCCTCCCGCACCGCCTCGCCGACCGACGGGTCCCACCCTCTGGAAGTGTCGAGGCAGATCAGCTCCACCGCGCCGGCATCGCGCCACGTCTGGCCCCGGTACGCCGCGCTCTCGGGCATGCTGTGCGTCCAGCCGCAGCCGTGGGAGAGCAGCGGGCTGCCGTCCGGCCTGGTGGTGCGGTGGACGAGGAAAGTGATCATCAGCCGGTGCTGTTCCCCGCCTTCGTCGCGCAGGCCGGCGGCGAACCGCCACGCGTCGTAACCACAGTCGCGGCGCGGGAGGTCGTGCATGGCCGCCTCCACGACGTCGCCGGACGCACCACGACGGCTCTCCGCTCCCCCGATCTCGACGTTCGGCTTTGGCACCATGTGTCCACGCTCCTTCGTCGGCGACAGTACGCAGTCGCTTGGTTGCGGATCGTCATCATGGTGGATGGGGTGCCACAGCGGCCACCCAGACGCGGACCCTGACCTCAGAGGGCTCCTCAGCTCACACCGTCAGCGCGACGTTGATGACGACGATGACGGCCAGGACCAGCAGGATCCACGTCCACTTGGTCATGACGACCTCCCCTCAGCACGCAGGACGATCCGGGCAGGGATGAGGATCGACGCCATGCCCAGCAACGACGTCGCCCCGACGATCACCAGGTACATCAACGGCGGAACGTACGGCAGCGCCGTACCGGTGAGGCCGTAGCTCACCGTCGCCAGCGGTAGCGCGGCCGCCAGCGTGCCCAGCCCGGCGGCGAGCGCCACGACCAGCAACGCCTCGGCGCGCATCATCCGCATGATCTGCCCGCGCGTGGCTCCTGCCAGCCGCAGCAGCGCGAACTCCCTGCCTCGCTCGCTCACCGACAGCACGAGGGAGTTGCCGACGGACACGGCGATGTATCCGAAGATGAGCACGAGAGGCAGCACGCTGGTCAGCAGGCCGGCGGCCTGGTCGCGCTGCGCGGCGGCGGACATGTCGCTCTGGGTCACGCCTGGATGCCGGGAGACCATGGCCGAGATGTCAGCGCCGGGACGCACTCGCAGCAGCACCGAGTCGTCCCGGCGAGACGCGGTGTGTTGCAGGATCAGGTCACGTGGCAGGGTGAGATCGCCGAACCCGAGCCCGCGCCGGTAGACGGCCACCACGCGGGCGCGCAGGGGTGTGCCGTCGCCGAGCCGGATGCTGATCGTGGAGTCCAGCTTCAGTCCGAGCGTCTCTGCGGCGCTGACGCTGACCGCCACCGTTCCCTTCCCCAGCGCATCGAGGCTGCCTTCGGTGACACCCAGGTCGAGCGCCCGCGCCGAGCTGATTCCCTGCGCCTGGTACTCCAGCGTTTCCGGGCTGTCCAGCATGGTCGTCTCCACGAGGGCGCCCGTACGGGCCACCGGGGTGACGGCCTCGACGCCCGGCCAGGTGCGCGCGTCGGCGGCCACCGCCGGATCCAGCCCGTACGGCCCGCCGCGCAGCACGTGCGTGGCGAGCACGCCTGCCGCCACGTCGCGCTCGGCTCCGGCGGCCGCGGTCGTGGCGGTGCCGAGTTGGATCAGCGCGAACCCGATGGCGAGGATCATCGGCGACACGGCGGACGCCAGGCGGCGCGAGCCGGACAGCGAGTTCGCAGCCGCCAAGTACCCTTCGGCACCGAACCTGCGGCGCAGCAGCGGCCCCAGCAGACGGGCGCCGCCGCGGACCAGCGGCGGTCCGAGTATCACCAACGAGATGATCATGATGAGCCCGCCCGAGGCGGCCAGCGCCACCCCGAAGATCCCGTGCAACCAGAGCGGCAGCAGCGCCGCTGCCGCTCCGGTGAGCAGGAGCAGCGTCCCGGCCGCCACGGCGCCCGGCCTCATGCGCGGCTGTTCCAGCGACGCCTCGGCCAGGGCCCGGGCGGGCGGAACGCGCAGCTCGCGGCGGCTGACGGCCCAGGCGGCGAACTGCCCTATCAGCACACAGGCGGCGATCGCGGCCACGTAGGGGATCGGCCCTGAGGACACGGCGAAGTCGGCGGGGACCATCCCGGCCCAGGCCAGCGCCTGTAGGAGCAGCCTGGCGAACATCGCGCCGGGCAGGCCGCCCAGCAGTCCGGCGATCAGCGCCATCACCAGCATCTCGTGCGCGAACATCTTGCTCACCTGGCGAGGCGAGGCGCCGACGATACGCAGCAGCGCGGTCTGGCGGCGCCTGCGGTGCGCGGCCAGCGAACGCGTGCCCGTCACCACCATCATGGTGATCATGATGGTCACGCCGATGAAGGAGCCTGCCATCGCCTGCAGGTCGCCGCGAGCCTGCCCGACGTCACCGAACTCGACGCCACTCCTGGACGAGCCGGTGACGACACGCACCTGCTGGCCCGACAGCGCCTGTTCGATCCGATCTGCCAGATCGTCGGCGTCCGGCGCGCCTGGCAAGGTCAGGACGCCGATCGCGTCGGCTTGGTGCGGCCTGCCGTACAACCTGGCGGCCTCGCCCTCGGTGAAGAACACCAGCGGCCGTCGGGCGGCGCCCGCGACCACGCCCACCACGCGGTAGGAGCCGATCTTGGCGTCGGCGGGGATCGTCTCCGAGACGACCACCTCGCCGTCGGCGGCAGGTGGGCGGCCCGAGCGCAGCCGCAGCGGGGCGAGCGCGGCCGAGGCCCAGCCGTGCCCCTGGGCGGCGACGAACTCCTCGCCCGCCACGTCCACGGGGAAGCCGACATCGGGGACGGCCGCGCGGACGCCCGGCACCCGCGCGATCCTGTCGGCCAGGGAGCGCGGTACCGGGGCACGTTCGGGCAGCGGCCTGCCGTCCACAGCGTCGAGGCCGCCGACGACGATCGGCGCGGCGGCGTAGCGTTCGGGCGCGACGCCGCCGCCGAGGCCTGACGCCAAGATGACGCCGCAGGCGGTGATCAGCGCGGAGGCGGCCAGCAGGGCGATGAAAGATCCGGCCAGGCCGCCTTTGTCTGCCTTGACGAGCTGCCAGATCACCAGTCCCCCAGCTTCGTCATGCGCTCGGCAACCAGGTGCGACGACGGCGCGTCGAGGTGCCCGGCCAGGCGGCCGTCGGCCAGGAAGACGACCCGGTGGGCGTAGGAGGCGGCCACCGGGTCGTGGGTCACCATCACCACGGTCTGACCGCTCTGATCGACCAGTTCGCGCAGCAACTCCAGCACCTGCCGGGCACTGCGGGTGTCGAGCGCGCCGGTCGGCTCGTCCGCGAAGATCACCTCGGGGGTCGTGATCAGCGCACGGGCCAGGGCCACCCGCTGCTGCTGCCCGCCGGACAGCTCGGCCGGGCGGTGGGTGAGCCGGTCGGCCATGCCGACCCGGGCCGCCGCCTCGGCCGCATGGCGGCGATCAACGGACCGCCCCGCCAGCCGCAGCGGCAGGGTGATGTTGTCGGCCACGTCGAGGGCGGGCAGCAGGTTGTACGCCTGGAAGACGAACCCGAGCCGCTCCCTGCGCAGCGCCGCCAGGCCGCTCTCGTCCAGCTCGCCGACCTCGACACCCGCCAACCTGACCCTGCCGGACGTCGGCCGCTCCAACCCTGCGGCGCACTGCAGCAGCGTGCTCTTGCCCGATCCGGAAGGTCCCATGACCGCCACGAACTCGCCAGCACCCACTTCGCAGGTGACCCCCGCGAGAGCGTCCACCCTGCCGTAGGTCTTGCGTAGTTCTTCAACCTGAATCACGGACGAAAACGTACGTTCGGCTGCATAGATGCCGATATCCCATCGACGGGTGAACCGAGGGTGGTGCTGGCACCACCCTGACATCGCAGCCCGCGTCATCCAGCACCTCGCGGTAACCAGCACTCCGCGGTAACCAGCACAATGTCGGTCGTGGACGTCCGCACGCGCTTTCTCGCCTCCTGCAGGGCGACCCGCTACCTGGTCACCGACCTGGGCCTGGGGCTGCTCGCGCTGATCACATTCGCGGCGGTCACGGCAGCCGCCGCGCTCACCCCGACCGGCGTGGGGCTTGCCGCCGTGCCGCCGCTGACGTCCTGGACGCGCAGGCTGGCCTCCCGGCAGCGGCGCAGGGCCGCCGCGCTGCTCGGCACCCCAGTGCCCGAGCGGTACCAGCCGCTGGAGGGGGCGCTGTCGCGGCGAGTACGCACCGCGCTGTCGGACCCGGCGGCCTATCGCGACGTCGCCTGGCTGTTCGTGCACGGAGTGGCAGGAACGGCGGCCGGATATCTCGCGCTGGCCCTGCCGCTGTTCGCTGTCAACGCCTTCACCGTGCCGCTGTGGTGGCAGGCGGTGCCGGGCACATCTCTGCTCGGCTACTCCATCGACTCCTGGCCCGCCGCGCTCAGCGGGATCGTCATCGGGCTCGGCTACGCGCTGCTCAGCCTTCTTGTGCCGGTACCGCTGGCGAAGGCGACCGCGCGGCTCAGCCGCGTCCTGCTCCGCCCGCCGAAGCAGGCCCAGCTGGCCGCCGTGAGCGCCGCCCGCGCCGCCGCGCTGGAGGCGCACGAACTGGAGCTCAAACGCATCGAACGGGACCTGCACGACGAGACGCAGAACCGCCTGGTCGCCGTGCTCATGAACCTCGGCATGCTGGAACGCGCGCTGGCCGAGGCCCCCGAGCCCGCCCAGCGGCTGGCGGTACGCGCGCATGAAGCGGCCTCCGACGCGCTGACCAACCTGCGCAAGGTGGTGCGGACCATCCACCCGCCTGTCCTGACCGAGCGCGGCCTCGACGGCGCCATCGCGGCGCTGGCCGCGAGCTCTCCCGTCTCCTGCGCCATCGCGGTCGACGACTTCCCGCGGCTGCCGGCCGCGGTGGAAACCGCCGCGTACTTCGCCGTCGCCGAGGCGCTGACCAACCTCGCCAAACACAGCGGTGCCACCTCCGCCCAGGTGCGCCTCAGGACCGAGACCGAGTTCCTGGTGGTCGAGGTCGAGGACGATGGTCGCGGCGGCGCCGGCGCCAGACCGGGCGGCGGGCTGGCGGGAATCGACAGGCGTGTGGCCGCTCTGGGCGGCCGTACGATGCTGATCAGCCCGCCGGGCGGGCCAACCGTGGTGAGAGTGGAGCTGCCGTGCGGGTTGTGATCGCCGAGGACGACGCGCTGCTGCGCGAGGGCCTGGCCATGCTCCTGGCCAGCGAGGACATCGAGGTGGCCGCCGCCGTGGACAACGCCGCCGACCTGCTCGGGGCCCTCGCCGCGCACGCACCGGACGCCCTCCTGGTCGACGTGCGGCTGCCGCCGGACTTTCGCGACGAGGGGCTGCGCGCCGCAGTCGAAGCCAGGACCAGGGTGCCGGGTCTACCGGTCCTGGTGCTGTCGTCGTACGTGGAGGACAGCTCCGCCGCCGAGCTCCTTCAGGACGGCGCCGGCGGGGTCGGCTACCTGCTCAAGCAGCGCGTCGGGAAGGTGAACGAGTTCGTCGACGCCCTGCGCAGGGTGGCAGGCGGCGGCACCGTCATCGACCCCGAGGTCATCGCCCAACTCCTGGTACGGCGCCGCGCGAACGACCCACTTCACCGGCTGACGCCTCGCGAACGGGAAGTGCTGGGGCTGATGGCCGAGGGACACTCCAACACGGGTATCGCCGAGCGACTGGTCATCAGCGACGGCGCGGTCAACAAGTACATCAGGAACATCTTCAGCAAGCTGGACCTGCCGCCCTCCGAGAGCGGCCACCGCCGGGTGCTGGCCGTGCTCGCCTATCTCAAAGCCTGACCCAGCCGGCTCTCAAGGCCTGACCCACCCAGCTGGGACGCCGTCCCGCGCCCCGACCGCGGCCCGGGACGGCGCCCACGATGCCCTGCAGGGCCGAGGACCTCTTGGGCGGGCCGCCCGGCGGGCCCGCGACGTCGAGAACGATGCCGTCTGTCGCAGCGCGTGGCCGCTCCTGCACGATGCCGCGGACGACGCCGGCGAGCGCGCCTCTGTCACGAAAGGGCAGCGCGGTTCTCTATCGCCATTTCCTGGGGTTAGACTGATCGTCAGTTGAACTGATGATTTGCGGAGCTGAACATGATTCTGATCACCGGCGGGCTGGGCTTCATCGGCACGCACACCACGCGGGCACTGCTCGACCTGGGCGAGTCCTGCCTGCTCGTCCAGCGCCGCGCCCCCGTGGCGCCCGAGTGGCTCGCCGACGACCGCATCGTCGTCGAGCAACTCGACCTCACCGACGAGACGGCCCTCCTGTCGCTCGGCGAGCGTCACAAGATCACCGGCATCGTGCACCTCGCCGGCTCCGTCCCCTGGCCGCCGGGGGCGTACCAGCCCCTGGAAGGTGCAGACAGGGCCGTGCGCAGCCTCCTGAACGTCTTCCGCGCCGCGAGCGAGTGGCAGGTGACGCGACTCGGGCTGGCCAGCACGATCGGCGTGTACGGCGGCGTGCCCGGCAGCGTCGCCCGCGAAGGCGCGCTCAAGGAGGACGTGCCACTGCCGATGACGTCCCCTCACCCGATCCCGGCGTTCAAGAAGATCGGCGAACTGCTCGGCGCCCACCTGGCCGGCGCCCTGGGTCTCGACGTGGTGAACTATCGCATCGCCGCCATCTGGGGCCCGCTCGGCCACCCCCACTCGCCGTTCTTCGCCGCGCCCCAGCTCGTGCACGCCGCCGCCCGCGGCGCCGTCCCCGACCTGTCGCCGCTGCGGGCCGGCGCGCACGCGGGCGACGGGATCGACCTGTGCTACGTGAAGGACTGCGGCCGGGCCATCGCCCTGCTCCAACTGTCGGACCGGCTGGCCCATCGCACCTACAACGTGTCCTCGGGCAGGCTGACGACCAACGCGGAGGTCATCGCGGCGATCCGGAAGCTCGTCCCCGACGCCCGCGTCGACCTGCCTGAGGGCCGCGACTCCGCCGCGCCCGGCACCTGGCTCGACACAACCCGGCTGCGCGAGGACACCGGCTTCGAGCCTGAGTACGACACCGAGCGGGCAGTCGCCGACTACCTGGCCTGGTTGCACGCCGGAAACGAGCGCTAGAAGACCATTGAAGATCTTGTGTTCTGGCCCCGTTCTTCCCGGGATGGGGCCACAGTAATAGATGTGCAGGGCGTGGCTGTAGTCGTCCCTCTTCGGTGGGTAATGTCACGCATATCGGAAAACGCTCGTGCGCCCGCAGGACCTGCTCGTCGCCAACGGCAAGGACCGGCGCCGTCGATGGGCCCTTGGCGCGCATCACCAAACGCTGTACCGGCGGCAGGGCACGGTGGTGGATTCCGGAGCGAGGGGGCGGGATGGGATGATGAGCCCACCATGACCGCCTCCCTGCCATTTCGCCTAGCCCGCGCCGCGGTGTTCGCCGTGGTCTGCCTGGGATTGAGTGTGCTGGCGCACCTCCTGGGCGGGGGGTCGGTCACGGGGCCGGTGATGGTCGGAGGACTGTTGCTGGCGTTCGCGGCGGCTGCTGCCGCCTCAGGGCGCGAGCGCCCGCTGGCGGTGATCTTGCCGCTGCTGGCAGGAATGCAGGCGGTGCTGCACGCGCTGTTCTCCATCGGCCACGCTTCTGCCGCACACGCGGCGCTCGGCCACGCCCACCAGGGGCTGGCGACCAGCGTCGGCATGCTTGTCGCGCATGCCGGGGCAGCAGTGCTGACCGCCCTGTGGCTGGCCCGCGGCGAGGCCGCCCTGTGGGGGCTGCTGCACCGGCTGGCCGCGCGGCTGTACCGGGTACTGCTGGCCTTCCTGTACCCGGTCCATGAGCCGGTCGCCGTAGTGACGGCGCCCGAGCCGGGCCGGCTGCGCTCGGTAGCACTGGCGCACGCTGCGCCCCGGCGCGGCCCACCGTCCACGCAGGTAGTCGTATTCTCCAGCTGATCTCTGCGGTGAGGCTGGAGGCCGTCACCATGCCCGGCCCCGGCCGGGCCCGCGCGGCCGCCGTCGTCGCGGCCGCGTCAAGCGACCCTGCGTGATCCGCCTACGGCACGGTGGCACCGCCACCGGCCGCCGAGGCCTGCCGTGAAAGGCCCCACCATGTACTCTCTTCGTCCGCGTGCCCTCCTCCTTCCCGCCGCGGCGCTCGCCGCGGCTGTGCTCGTGTCCGGCTGCGGCGGCCAGGACGCGACCTCGTCCACCACGTCCGCCTCACCGTCACGCCCGGCGGCCGCGGCGCCTACCTCCACCCCCTCGCCCGCCTTGACCATCACCGACCCCTGGGTGAAGACCAGCGAGAAGGGCATGACCGCCGCCTTCGGCACCCTGGTCAACAACACCGACACCGAACTGACGGTCGTCTCCGGAGCCTCGCCGCTGTCTCCCAAGATCGAGCTGCATGAGGTGGTGGATTCCGGCGGCAAGATGGTGATGCGCCCCAAGAAAGGCGGCTTCGTCGTCCCCGCCCACGGCTCCCACCAACTGGCGCCCGGTGGCGACCACATCATGTTGATCGGGATCACCGGGAAGGTGGAACCCGGTGCCGAGGTGCCCTTCACCCTGACTCTCGCCAACGGTGCCACCGTCCCCTTCACCGCGATCGGGAAGGAGTTCGCCGGGGGCAAGGAGGACTACCAGCCCGGCAAGGGCGGTATGGACATGGGCGGCGAGGACAAGAGCTGATGGATGCTCACACCGGTAGCAGACCCCGCCTGACCCGGCGGGGCCTGCTGGCCTCAAGCGCTGCCGCCGCGGCCGGAATCCTGGCGACGCCCCCATCCGCACATTCTGCTCAGGTTCAGGTGGACGGCTCAGCCGTGGAGCCCTTCCACGGCCCGCACCAAGCCGGGATCGCCACCACCCCACAGGCCCACGCCGTCTTCGTCGGCCTGGACCTGCGCAGCGGCGTCGGCCGTGAGGCGGTGGCCCGGATGATGCGGCTGCTGAGCGATGACGCCCGCCGCCTGAGTCAGGGCAATGCCGCCCTGGCCGACACCGAACCGGAACTGGCGGTGCTGCCCGCCCGGCTGACCGTCACCTTCGGATTCGGCCCCGGCCTGTTCGCCGCGACCGGCCTGGCAGATTCGCGCCCCGCATCGGTGAAGGCTCTCCCACGCTTCGCCATCGACAAACTGCAGCCACGCTGGAACGGCGGCGACGTGCTCGTGCAGATCTGCGCCGATGACCCGCTGACCGTGGCCCACGCCCTCCGCATGATCATCAAGGACGCCCGCGCCTTCACCCGCGTCCGATGGATCCAGCGTGGATTCCGGCGCGCCGCAGGCGTCCAGGCCCCCGAAACGACCCAGCGCAACATCATGGGCCAGCTCGACGGGACCGCGAACCCCGTCCCCGGCACTCCCACCTTCGACCGCGCGGTATGGGCCGGCAACGACGCGCCGGCCTGGCTGCACGGCGGCACCACACTGGTGCTTCGGCGTATCCAGGCCGAGTTGGAGACCTGGGACGCAGCCGACCGGGTCGCCAAGGAGTTCACCATCGGCCGACGCCTGGACACCGGCGCCCCGCTGACCGGAACCGCCGAACACGACTCCCCCGACTTCGCCAAGCTGACGGAGGTCGGGTTCCCCGTCATCTCCGAATACGCGCACATCAGGCGCGCGCACAGCACCGACCCGGGCAAGGGAATCTTCCGCCGCGTCTACAACTACGACGAAGGCCTCACCGCAGCCGGACACGCCGACAGCGGTCTGCTCTTCGCCTCCTACCAGGCCGATATCACCGCCCAGTTCCTGCCCATTCAGCAACGGCTGGCCGAGGCCGACCTGCTCAACGAATGGACCACGCCGATCGGATCGGCCGTGTTCGCCATCCCGCCGGGCTGCCCGCCCGGCGGCTGGATCGGACAGAGCCTGCTGACATGATCCGCTCCTTAGGACCGCGCCCACCAGGGACCGCCGACCCGCACCCCGCCACGACGTCGGCAAGAGCATCAAGCGAGAAACTACCCCCGCCCGGCGTGGACAGACAGGTTAAAGATCAGGCTCAGGCAATCGAGCCTCCATCAGACTCTAGGTACCCGCGATCGCGAAGAGCTTGCAGGCCAGAGGCGTATCTGTTGGATCTCGGCCGCAGCTACGGGGACCCCGTCAATCCGTCGCGCCGGCGAGCCGGGCTGCCAGCGTCCTGACGTGCTCGACAAGCTCCGGGGGTTCGTGCACCTGGAAGTCGAAGCCTTTGGTTGTCACGTAGATGGCCAGCTCGTCCAGCGAGTTGGACCCGGCCCGCAGGGTGCAGCTGTGCTCGTCGATCGGCTCCAGCGCTCCGGTGGTGGGGGCGATCCGCTCCGCCGCGGTCTCGGCGCTGACGTGCAGGGTGAACCGGGCCTGGTAGCGGTAGGCCGACGTGGAGATCGCCCGCGAGGTGTAGCCGCTGATATCGGGGTCTGGCGGGGTGCGCGGGGTGAACCGGGGGCCGGTGGGCGTGCGCGGGACGAGGCGGTCCACGCGGTAGGTACGCCAGTCCTGGCGGTCGACGTCCCAGCCGATGAGGTACCAGCGCCGGCCCGCGTGCACCAGCCTGTGCGGCTCGGTCGTGCGGATGCTGCTGGTTCCGTCGTGGGCGCGGTAGTCGAAGCGCAGGCGCAGCGAGTCGCGGCAGGCGGCGGCGATGGCGGTGAGGGTGCTCGGGTCGACGGTGGGGCCGGTGTTGTTCATCGGCACCGTCACCGACTGCAGGGCGTTGATCCGGTGGCGCAGCCGGGACGGCAGTAGCTGTTCGAGCTTGGCCAGCGCCCGCACCGAGGTCTCCTCGATGCCGGTGATCGAACCGCCGGCGGCCGTGCGCAGACCCATCGCGACCGCGACGGCTTCGTCGTCGTCGAGCAGCAGCGGCGGCAGGTCCGCGCCGGCACCCAGCCGGTAGCCGGCGGTGCCCGCGGTGGCCAGCACGGGGTAGCCGAGGCCGCGCAGCCGGTCGATATCGCGGCGCACGGTGCGCGGAGTGATCTCCAGCCGCTCGGCCAGTTCGGCGCCGGACCAGTCGCGTCGGGTCTGCAGGAGCGAGAGCAGTCGCAGCAGCCGTGCCGAGGTTTCCCACATGATGTGAAGTCTGCCATTGGCCTAGGACCGATTCTGACCTAGCTGGTGCCTAGAGTTATCGGCATGGAGAACAACAGCGAGATCCGGCCCTTCACCATCGACATTCCCCAGGCTGACCTGGACGACCTGCGGGACCGGCTCGCCAGGACCCGGTGGGCCGCCGACCTGCCCGATGTCGGCTGGAGCCGCGGAGTGCCGGTGGACTACCTCAAGGGGCTGGCCGCGTACTGGCGCGATGGCTACGACTGGCGCGTCCACGAGCGGGAGCTGAACAAGTACCCGCAGTTCACCACCGAGATCGACGGGCAGAACATCCACTTCCTGCACGTGCGCTCGCCCGAGCCGGACGCGCTGCCGCTGATCCTGACCCACGGCTGGCCCGGCTCGATCGTGGAGTTCATGAACGTCATCGGCCCCCTGACCGACCCCAGGGCACACGGCGGCGACCCGGCGGACGCGTTCCACCTGGTGATCCCGTCGATCCCCGGCAGCGGGTTCTCCGGGCCGACCGGCGAGGCCGGCTGGGACACCAACCGGGTGACCAGGGCGTTCGCCGAGCTGATGAACAGGCTCGGCTACGACCGCTACGGCGCGCAGGGCGGCGACACCGGCGCGGTCATCTCCCCCGGGCTCGGCCGGCTCAACCCCGACAAGGTCGTCGGCGTACACGCGAACGGGCTCTCCGCGTTCACCGAGGTCAACCCGGACGAGGTGGCGGAGCTGACCGAGGCCGAGCGGGCGCGGCTGGATCACCTGAAGTACCTGAAAACCGAGCAGTCCGGGTACGCGATGATCCAGATCACCCGGCCGCAGACCCTGGCGCACGGGCTGCACGACTCCCCGGTCGGGCAGTTGGCCTGGATCGTGGAGAAGTTCAAGGAGTGGACCGATCCGGCCGCCGAACTGCCCGAGGACGCGGTGGACCGTGATCTGTTGCTCACCAACGTGATGCTGTACTGGCTGACCGGCACCGCCGGGTCCTCGGCCAACAGCTACTACGAGACCGCGCACGCCGGAGCCTGGGGCGCGAGTGAGCGTTCCACGGTGCCGACCGGGGTCGCGGTGTTCCCTCTGGACGTGTCGATCCGGCGCACCATCGAGCTCGAACACACGGTCGTGCACTGGTCCGAGTTCGGCCGCGGCGGCCACTTCGCCGCCATGGAGGCCCCCGACCTGCTCATCGGCGACGTCCGGGAGTTCTTCAGCAAGCTGCGCTGAAACCACCGCGGCGCCAGCGCGTCGGCGTGATCATCAGCGGCGGGACTGTCGACCTCACCGCCCTGGTGGCTCACCTCGGCCATGACTGACGTGCGTCCTTCCTCGGCGGGAGATCTTCATCCGGCTGAGGCGGCCTTCCCCTCGTCGCGTGGGAAGAAGGGGAGCTCGAGGTAGACGTGGTCGGCGGCGGCCAGGATCTTCGGGGCGTCGTCGACCGGCGGGTGGATGTGGTGGTTGATCCGCTTCTTGACCTCCTTGCCTTCGGCGCCCGAGGCCATCACCCTGCGGTCCCAGCCCCTGGTGAAGACCGCACCGGCGCCGCCCAGGTCCAGGCAGGTGACGTACGGGCCGGGGGTGAAGTCGCGCAGCGGCACGTCGAGCAGGTCGGCCGCCGCGTTGTACCCGGCGACCTTGCCGAGCGGGGTGGCGTGCTGGCAGGCCTGCATGACCGTGTGCTCGGCGTCGAACGCCGCGGCGGCCGTGTCCCCGGCGACGAACACCTCGGGTAGGGCGCGCAGCCGCTGGTCCACCGGCACCCGGCCGAGGTGGTCGAGGTCGTCGGAGATCTGCCGGGTGAGCTCGCTGGCCCTGATCCCCACGGACCAGACCACCGCGTCCGCCTCGACCTTGGTGCCATCGGACAGGACGGCGTATCCGTCGCCGACCTCCGTCACCGTCGTCCCGAGGCGGCGTTCGACGCCCAGCCGGTCCAGCGCCGCCTCGATCTCCTCGCGCGGGCCCGGGCCGAGCTGGTCTCCGACCACCTGCGACTGGTCCACCAGCAGCACCCGGCCCCGGGCGGCCAGTTCGGTCGCGGCCTCCAGGCCGACGAACCCGGCGCCGACGACCACGGCGGAGTAGTCCTCGCGGTCGCGCAGATGGTCGGTGAGCCGCCGGGCCCCGTCCAGGGTGTCGACGTCGAAGAGCCGTTCGGCGCCGGGCAGGCCCTGGGGCTGAACGAGCTTGCTGCCCGCCGCCAGCACCAGGCGGTCATAGCCGATCTCCTGGCCGTCGGCCACCACCACGCGGCGGTCGGTGTCGATCGTGCTCACCGAGGCCCGCAGGTGCTCGACGCCGATCGGCTCGAGGATCCTGCCGAGCTTCACCTTGGCCAGGTCCGGCTCCGGCTCGTACAGGCGCGGCCGCAGCACCAGGTGCTCGTTCGGCGCGATGAGCGTGATGCGCAGGTCCGCGTCTCCGCGGGCCAGCGCCGCTCCCGCCGCGCTCCACACGCCCGCGAAACCGCCTCCGATGATCACAACGTGTGCCACTGTCTCGTCCTCTCAGCCTCGCCCTCCGGGGGATCGGAGGGTCTGCAGGGAGACAAGATGGCGGGTTCAGATGTGACCGACGTGGGCGAACTTCTCGGGATTGGCCAGTCTCCTGAACGCCGTGATCCGCCCGTCGGCGATCTCCACGGTGTCGAGCCAGACCAGCTCGCCGCCGTGGTAGGTCGCCAGGGCCGGGCGCCCGTTCACCTCGATGATCTGGAACGCGTCGGGGCGCCTGATCTCGATCTGCCTGACCGCCAGCAGCGCGATCCGCTCGGCGCCCCGGACCGGCCTGCGCGCGGCGGTCACCTTGCCGCCGCCGTCGGCGACGTAGACGGCCTCGGGGTGGAGCAGCTCGACGAGCCCGGCCATGTCCCCCGCGTCGGCGGCCGCCTTGAACGCCTTGAGCACGCGTTCGGTCTCGGCCCTGGACGCCCGGGGCCGCTCCTGGACTGCGGCGACCCGCGCCCGCGCGCGGGAGGCGAGCTTGCGGCCGGCGGCGGGCGTGCCGCCGAGCACCTCGGCGATCCGGCCGAACGGGAAGTCGAAGACGTCGTGCAGCACCAGCGCGACGCGTTCGGCGGGGGTGAGCGTCTCCATGATCACCAGCATCGCGGTGCTCACCGACTCGTCCATGAGCACCTGGGCGGCGGCGTCGGGCCCGGTCAGCAGCGGTTCGGGCAGCCAGGGGCCGACATAGGACTCGCGCCGGACGCGCGCCGACTTCAACACGTTGTAGGACGTCCGGGCGGCCAGGGTCACCAGCCAGGCCCGCAGATCCCGCACCTCGGACAGGTCGGCGGCGGCGGCGCGCAACCAGACCTCCTGCGTCACATCCTCGGCCTCGACCACGGTGCCGAGGATCCGGTAGGCCGCCCCGAAGACCGCGGGGCGATGCGATTCCCAGTCAGCCGCCGCCAACGGGCCGGTCAGCTCCACCCTCGGCCTCCTGCCCCTCCGGATCGGTAATCGACCTCCGATCCTAGGCAGACCATCTCTGACCGCCCCAACCGCGGGAGGTGCGAAACAACGGGCTCCCCGTTGTGAGGCCGCTCACACCATGTCACAGCCGAGCGGAGCAAATCGTCTCAGAGGGCATGACGAACTCAGAACAGACCTCGGTGCTGATCACCGGAGGCAACAAGGGACTCGGTCTTGAGGCGGCCCGGCGGCTCGGGGAGCAGGGTTGGACGATCTTCCTCGGCTCGCGTGACGAAGGCCGAGGACGGGCAGCTGCCGCCAAGCTGATCGACGGCGGCGCGAACGTGGTCATGGTCCCGCTGGACGTGACCTCGGACGAGTCGGTGGCCGACGCTGCACGGCTCGTCCGGGAGCACACCGACCGGCTGGATGTGCTGATCAACAACGCCGGCGCGTCAGGACGGGTGATCACGCCTGCAGACGCGACGGCCGACGAAATTCACTCCGTCTACGACACCAACGTCTACGGACCGATCAGGGTCACGCATGCGTTCCTTCCCTTGCTGCAGGCGGCGGACAATCCGCGGGTGGTGATGGTGTCCAGCGGTGGCGGTTCCTTCGCGGTCGTGACCGACCCGGAGCAGCCCGTCTCGAAGATGCACGAGCTCGCCTACAGCTCGTCGAAGGCGGCGCTGAACATGATCACCGTCCGGTACGCCCAGGCGCTCCCGAAGATCAAATTCAACGTCGCCACTCCCGGAGAAGTCGCCAACCGCAAATTCGCCGCCACCGATATGAACCATCACACCGGTCAACTGACGGTCACCGAGGGCACCGACTCGATAGTCAAACTCGCGACGATCGACGCCGACGGGCCGACCGGGATCTTCATCGATCGCCTCGGCCCCGTTGCGTGGTGACTGCGAGGGCGTTCAGTAGTGCGACCGGCATGACGGGTGCCTGAGGATTGCCGTCATGGGATTGTCAACAGCGTTCACGGAACTGTTCGAGGTGGAGCATCCGATCGCCCTGGCCCCGATGGGCGGGTCGGCCGGTGGCGCCCTGACGGCGGCGGTCTCGCGCGGCGGCGGCCTCGGACTGCTGGGCAGCGGGAACGGGGACCAGGACTGGCTGGCCCGCGAACTGCCTGTCCTGGCCGACGAGGGCGCAGGGAAGCCTTGGGGCATCGGCTTTCTGACGTGGGCCATTGACGACGGCGCGATAGCGCGGGCGCTGGAGCACAACCCGACGGCGGTGATGTTGTCCTTCGGCGACCCCAGTCCGTTCGTGGAGCGCATCCGCAGCGCGGGCACGGCGCTGATCCTTCAGGTCACCGACCTGGAGGAGGCCCGGCGGGCGGTGGATCTGGGCGCCGATGTGATCGTGGCGCAGGGCACCGAAGCCGGCGGGCATGGAGCCCGGCACGGGCGGTCCACGCTGCCGTTCGTGCCCGTCGTGGTGGACCTGGCAGCGCCGGTGCCGGTGCTGGCGGCCGGCGGGATCGCAGATGGCCGCGGCGTGGCGGCCGCCCTGGCGCTGGGGGCTGCTGGAGCACTGCTCGGCACCCGTTTCCAAGCCACGACCGAGGCCCTGGTCGCCCCCGCGACCGCCAGGGCGATCGTCGAGGGACGCGGGGAGGACACCGAGCGCAACAGGGTGCTGGACATCGCCCGCCGCTCGCAGTGGCCGGCGAAGTACACCGCGCGCACCCTGGGCCACCCTTTCCTCGATGGGTGGCGGGGCCGGGAGGACGAACTCGCAGCCGCCCCGCACGCCCAGCAGGAGTACCAGGACGCCGTGGCACGAGGCGAGATCCCCGCATTGCCGCAGTGGGCCGGCGAGGCCATCGACCTCATCGACGACCTGCCGTCCGCGGCCGATCTGGTCGGCACCCTGGCCGCCCAGGCTGAGGACGCGCTGGCCCGAGCCGGCAGGCGCTGACCGCGCCCGCGAGGAAGCAGCGATCACGGTCGGACACCCGCTGAACGGGCAGCCTGGCCAGGCACTCGTGGTCGATCCGGTCTGGCCACAAACAGGTCGTACGGCGACGCCCCTTGTCGCGGGGCGCCGCTGCACGGCGGCGACCGTGCTGCGCTCCTGAGGACGTTCGGTCGGCCGATCAGGAGGGCCGATCGATGATGGGCCCTGTCGGACTCCCCCGTTCCACGTCCCGGAAACAGCAACAGAAGTTGTCGGTTCGCCACCAGGCGACGAACCATCGGGTCCGGAGGTGATCCGCCGGCATGGCGTCTGCCGCCGCCACCTGCTAGCCCACCCGTCCACGCCGCGGCGCGCCCGATCTCCCCCTCGCCCCCGAACCCTCACATCCGAACAAGGAGACCCGCACATGCCCGCACATCCCCCAGGCTCGGTCGACAGCATCACCGAGCAGGAGTCGGTCTCTCGCGGGAGGCTGCCGCTCGGCGTCTACCTGCTCGCGTTCAGCCTGTTCGCGATGGGCAGCGCGGAGTTCCTGCTCGCTGGGGTCCTGCCGGCGATCGCGGACGACCTCCAGATCACGTTGTCCTCCGCCGGTGCGCTGATCGCGGCGTTCGCCATCGGTGTCGTCATCGGCGGGCCGCCCTTGGCCATCATGACTCTGCGCTGGCCGCGACGGACCACGCTTGTGGCCGCCCAAGCCATCTTCGCCGCCTCGGTAACGATCGGCCTTCTCACTGACAGTTACGCGGTGCTGCTGGCCACCCGCTTCATCTGCGGCCTCGCCTATGCGGGGTACTGGGCGGTCGCAGCGGTCACCGCGATCAGCCTCGTCACATCCGACCGCACCGCACGCGCCTCCGGAGTCGTCGTCAGCGGGCTCAGCCTCGCGATGATCGCCGGCGGCCCGGCAGGCGCGTTGCTCAGCTACTTCACGGGATGGCGGGGCGGCTTCTGGGGTGTGGTCGCCCTCACTGCCGCCGGCGCGATCTTGACTCTCCTCGCGCTGCCTGCGACGAGCGCGAACACGGAACCCAGTGTGAGGCGTGAGCTTCGCACCATGAGACGACCACAACTGTGGGTCGTCTACGCCGTCACCCTGCTGAGCACTGCCGCCTACATGATCTCGTTCAACTACCTCGCGGCACTCCTGACCGACATCACCGGCATCCCTGGCGTCTGGGTTCCCGCGATCCTCACGCTCTTCGGCGTCGGCGCCTTCATCGGTCTGTCCATCGGAGGCAGGATCGCCGACAGGCGACCCTTTCACGCGCTCCTGATCGGAGCGATCGGGATACTGGTCAGTTCCGTCCTGCTCGCGGCACTCGCCCAGCACGCGCTGGCCGTTGTCCCCCTCGTCCTGGTCCTCGGGATCGCCGGCTTCGTTCTGAACCCAGCCATCTACGGACGAGTGTTCACCATCGCATCACAGGCGCCGACACTCGCCGGGGCCACCACCGTCTCCGCGTTCCAACTCGGGATCAGCCTTGTCCCCGCGCTCGCCGGGGCCGCCCTCAGCGCCGGCGCCGGCATCACCTCCGTCACATGGATCGGCGCCGGCCTGGCAGCAGCCACCGTGCCGACCATCCTGCTCGACCGCGCGATCTCACGTCGCCGGTCGCAGGAGAACCCATGAGGAGGCCCGGGTTGGCGGCGGCGGTGGTGCGAAACCTTCGCGTGGCGCGTGCACCGGTCGCTGCGGATCGGTAGAGCGCCGGAGCGTACGCGGCTGGCCGGCGGCGTCACGGCGGGATCGCCTCGATCGCGTCCCGCAGGCGGTGCAACGCCGGCCCGAGCTCGCCCAGTGGCGGCGTGCCCAGCGCCAGCCGGAGCGCGCGGGGACGGTAAGACCCGGTGGCGAAGGCATCGGCGGTGGACACGAGGATCCCTTCCTCTGCGAGCACGGCCGCGACGTGGTCGGGACGCTGGTGTGGCTCCAAGCCGAGCCACACCACGTAAGACTCCGGGTGCGCCGTGACGTCCATGCCGGCGAGCGCGGATCGGGCGATGTCCTGCCGGGCGGCGGCGTCCCCGCGGCGGACCTTCTCCAGCCGCGCGACCGTGCCGTCGGCGATCCAGGCGGTGGCAAGCGCGGTGACGAGTCCCGGCGCGCCCCAGGCCGCCACGCGCAGACTCCTGGTGACGGCCCGAACGTGCCGGTCGGGCACCACGGCGAAGCCGAACCGCAGGCCGGTCGCCACGTTCTTCGACAGGCCGGCGACGTAGCAGGTGCGTTCGGGGGCGAGGGCCTGCAACGGAGGGGGCGGTGCGGCCTCGAGGAACGCGTACGTACCGTCCTCGACGATCACGCAGTCGCAGGCGCGGGCTGCGGCGACGATGCGGGCGCGCTGCTCCCGGTCGAGCACCCAGCCGAGCGGGTTGTGCACGGTGGGGATCGCGTAGATCGCGCGGACGGGCCGCGTACGGCACAGCTGGTCGAGCGCGTCGAGATCCGGCCCCGTCGCCGTCACGGGGACCGGAGCGAGGTCGAGACCGTGCGCCGAGGCGAGAACCGTGATGCCGGGATAGGTGAGCGCGTCCACGGCCAGGACGTCGCCGGGCCGGGTGAGCGCGCGCAGCACGGTGTCGAGCGCCTGCTGGGCTCCGCTCGCCAGCAGGACGTTCGCCGGCGCTGTGTCGATCCCGCGGCCTAGCAGGTAGGTGGCCACGACCGCCCGGTCGTGCCGGCGCCCGCCCGGCGGGTCCTGCCGGAGCAGCGACTCGATCTCGCCCGATGTCGCAAGGCTCCGCAGGGCCAGGCGCAGCAGATCGGCCTGCCCCTGGGCCAGCGGCTGGTTGAACGACAGGTCGGCCACGCGCGGCACCGGCAGGGCGCGCGATGGCTCCGGGCCGTCGTAGCCGGATCGGACCCGGACGAACGTCCCGCGCCCCGGCTCGCCCACGACCAGGCCCATGGCGGCGAGCTCGGCGTAGACGCGGGTGGCCGTAGCCAGCGCGATCCGCCGCTCGCGAGCCAGATCGCGGTGCGTCGGGAGCCGGGTGCCTGCAGGGACCGTGCCGGAGCGGATCGCCGTGGCGAGCTCGTCGACGATGGCCTTGTAGGACGGTGGCCGCATGGCGGTCCCTGTATCTAGGACAATAAGTGGATTGTCATAGATTATGACTTCTAGCCTCGGTGTGTCCACGGCCAAGCGAACGGAGCACCGGCATGACCGTCCACATCGACCAGGACGACCACCTCGTCACGATCACCATCGATCGCGAACGGAAACTCAACGCCCTCGACTACCCGACGATCGACGCGCTGCTCGCCGTGCTCGACCGCGTCGACTCCGATGACTCCGTCCGCGCGGTCATCTTGACCGGCGCCGGCCGCAGGGCGTTCAGCGCGGGCGCGGACATCCCGTCTCTCGCGGGGAGCATCGCGGGCGGGACCGAGTGTGCCCTCCGCGAGATCGTCCGGCGTGGCCACGGGCTGACCCGGCGGATCGAGGAGTTCCCCAAGCCGGTGATCGTCGCGGTCAACGGCCTCGCTTACGGCGGCGGTTGCGAGATCACCGAGGCTGCTCCGCTCGCAATCGCCGCCGAGCACGCGACGTTCGCCAAGCCCGAGATCACCCTCGGCTTCCCTCCGCCGTTCGGCGGCTCCCAGCGGCTGCCGCGCCACGTCGGCCGCAAGCGCGGCCTGGAGATGATTCTGACCGGCGACCCGATCCCGGCCGCCCGCGCCGCCGAGATCGGCCTCGTCAACGCCGTCGTCCCCGCCGACGAACTCCTCGACGCCGCACGGAACCTGGCCGCCCGGATCGTCCGGCACGCGCCGACGGCCGTGGCGGCCTGCCTGCGCGCGGTCACCCGGGGCATCAACCTGCCGATCGACGAGGGACTTGCGGTCGAGGCGGCCTCCTTCGCCGCCACCGTGCCCACCGAGGGCGTGCGGACCGGGCTGCGCCGATTCCTCGACCGCTCCGCCGCCTCATGAAGGCCGTGGACACCGCTCTGTGCCCTGTGGCCAGGTAGACAGACCTGGCGACACCTTCCAGGCGTGGCAGCACGGCCGCCGGTGGCCGGTGGCCGGTGGCCGGTCACAGCATGATCGCTTCCGGGCCGAAGAGCTGTTTGATGTCGGCGGCGAACGACGACTCCGGGTTGATCCGGAACTCCGGCAGGGACAGCACCATGGTCTTACCCCCGATCCGCCGCCGCAGGTTGATCAGCACGGGCACCTGCCCTTCGTGCAGCCTCAGGATGTTACGCAGCTCGTCCAGGAGCTGCGGGGTGATGCGCTCCTCGCGCAGGAGCAGGGTGACGGGGTGGCCGGCGTCGCTGCCGATCCCCGACACGTCGATCACGGCCAGGTCGGTCGCGAAGATGGAGATGGCGCCGTCCCGGTTGTTGATCTGCCCGCGCACCGCCACCACCACGTCCTCCCGCAGCTCCGGCCCGTAGAGCTCGTAGCTCTTGGGGAAGAACAGGCATTCGACGGCGGCGTCCATGTCCTCGACGGTGGCGATCGCCCAGAGCTTGCCGGCCTTGTTGACTCGCTTGTCCACCTTCGTGATCATGCCGCACACGCTGATGTCGCCGCGGTCGTCGCGGCCCGATTCGAGCAGGTCCGCGATCGTGGTGTCCCGGTTGCGGGCGAGCAGCCGCTCGGCGCCGGCCAGCGGGTGGTCCGACACGTACAGGCCGAGCATCTCCCGCTCGAAGTCGAGTCGCGTCTTCTTGTCCCACTCCGTGTCGGGGATGGTGACGGAGAACGCCGCGTCGCCGTCGTCGTCCGCGCCGCCGAACAGCGAGTCCTGGCCGTGGGCCTCGTTCTTCTTGATGTCGATGACCGACTCCACGGCCTGCTCGTGCACCATGAGCAGTGCCTTGCGCGGGTGGTCGAGCGAGTCGAACGCCCCGGCTTTGATCAGCGACTCGATGACTCTCTTGTTGCAGGCCGTCAGCGGCACCTTGGACAGGAAGTCGTTGAAGTCCGTGTAGAGGCTCTTCTCCTTGCGGGCCTTGACGATGCCCTCGACGACGTTCTCGCCGACGTTGCGGACCGCGCCCAGACCGAAGCGGACCTTGTCGTCGCCGACCGCGACGAAGTCGAGCTGGGAGTCGTTGACGTCCGGCGGCAGGACCTCGATGCCCATCTTGCGGCACTCGGCGAGGTAGACGGCCGCCTTGTCCTTGTCGTCGCCCACGGAGGTGAGCAGCGCGGCCATGTACTCGGCGGGGTAGTTGGCCTTCAGGTAGGCGGTCCAGTAGGCGACCAGGCCGTACCCGGCGGTGTGGGACTTGTTGAAGGCGTACCCGGAGAAGGGCAGCATGACGTCCCACAGCGCCTGGATCGCCTCGTCGCTGTAGTTGTTGTCGCGCATGCCCTTCTGGAAGTTGACGAACTCCGCGTCCAGGATCTCCTTCTTCTTCTTGCCCATGGCGCGGCGCAGCAGGTCCGCGCCGCCCAGCGTGTAGCCGGCCAGTTCTCGGGCCACGGCCATGATCTGCTCTTGGTAGACGAGCAGGTGGAAGGTCGGGCCGAGGATGGGTTCGAGGGCCTCTTTCAGGTCGGGGTGGATGGGCTCGATGTCCTGGCGGGCGTTCTTGCGGTGCGCGTAGTTGGTGTGCGCGTTGGCGGCCATCGGGCCCGGCCGGTACAGCGCGAGCACCGCGGCGATGTCCTCGAACCGGGTGGGCTCCATCAGCTTGAGAAGTTGCCGCATGGGGCCGCCGTCGAGCTGGAACACGCCGAGGGTGTCGCCGCGGGCCAGGAGCTGGTACGTGCGTTCGTCGTCGAGAGGGAGGGTGAGGGTGTCGAGCTCGATGCCACGGTTCTGCTTGATGATCTTGATAGCGTGGTCGATGATTCCCAGGTTCCGCAGGCCCAGGAAGTCCATCTTGACCAGGCCCATGTCTTCACAGGACGGGTAGTCGAACCCGGTGATGATCACACCGTCCTTGTCCCGCATGTGCATCGGGATCAGGTCCAGCAGCGGCGCCGATGACAGGATGACCGCGGCCGCGTGGACACCGGTTCCGCGGATCAGGCCCTCGATGCCGCGCCCGGTGTCGATGACCTTGCGCACGTCGACGTCGTTCTCGTACAGGGCGCGGATCTCTGTGCCCTCGTTGTAGCGGGGGTGCTCCTCGTTGAACAGGTCCGCGAGGGGGACGCCTTTGCCCATGACGTCCGGCGGCATCGCCTTTGTGATCTTGTCGCCCATGGCGAACGGGTAGCCGAGGATGCGCGAGGCGTCCTTCACGGCGGCCTTGGCCTTGATGGTGCCGAACGTGTTGACCTGGGCGGTCATCGCGCTGCCGTACTTCTCGGTGACGTAGGCCACCATGCGGTCGCGCTGGCGGTCGTCGAAGTCGAGGTCGACATCGGGCGGGTTGATCCGCTCAGGGTTGAGGAACCGCTCGAACAGCAGGCCGTGCTCCAGCGGGTCCAACTCAGTGATGCGGGTGGCGTAGGCGACGATCGATCCGGTCGCGCTACCACGGCCGGGCCCGACCGCGATGCCGTTGTCACGTGCGTACTTGCAGATGTCAGCGACCACGAGGAAGTAGGAGGAGAACCCCATCGGGCCGATGACCTTCATCTCGGTCTCGTACCGCTCCCACACCTCCGCGGGGACCGGTGTCCCGTACCGCATCTCCAGGCCGCGCTCGACCTCCTGACGCAGCCAGGATTCCTGCGTCTCCCCTTCAGGAATGTCGGGATAGTCCGGCATCCGGTCCACCTGGGCGAACACGTCGCTGTAGTCGTCCACCATCTCGGCCACGAGCAGCGTGTTGTCGCACGCCTCGGGAAGATCACGGAACAGGGCGCGCATCTCGTCGGCGCTCTTGAGGTAGTAGCCCGAGCCGTTGAACCGGAACCGGTTCGGGTCGTCCTTGTTCTTGCCCACGCCGACGCACAGGAGGCTGTCGTGGGCGTCGGCCTGGTCCTCGGTCACGTAGTGGGAGTCGTTGGTGACCAGCAGCGGGATGTCGAGCTCCTTGGCCAGCCGCAGCAGGTCGGCGCGGACCTGACGCTCGATGTCGATGCCGTGGTCCATCAGCTCCAGGAAGTAGTTCTCCTTGCCGAACATGTCCTGGTAGTCAGCGGCGACCTTGACCGCTTCGTCGTACTGGCCGAGCCTGATCCTGGTCTGCACCGCCCCGGACGGGCAGCCGGTCGTCGCGATGATGCCGGCGGCGTGCTGGGAGATGAGGTCCTTGTCCATGCGGGGCTTGGAGTAGTAGCCCTCGAAGCTTGCGAGAGACGACAGCTTGAACAGGTTGCGCAGCCCGCCCGCGTCCTTGGCCCACATGGTCATGTGGGTGAACCGGCCGCCGCCGGAGACGTCCTTGCCGCCTTCGCCGTCCGCGACACCGGTCTCGGCTCGCTGCCCCCAGAAGACCTGCTTCTTCACGAACCGGTTCTCCGGAGCCAAGTACGCTTCGATGCCGATGATGGGCTTGACCGGGCTGTCCTTCGCGACCTTCTGGAACTCGTAAGCCCCGAACATGTTGCCGTGGTCCGACATCGCGATGGCGGGCATCTCCAGCCGGGCGGCTTCCTTGAACAGCGGCTTCATCTTGGCCGCCCCGTCCAACATGCTGTACTCGGTGTGCACGTGCAGGTGTACGAAGGAGTTGCTCACCCATACCCTCATCTCTCGCTGGCCCCGATGACTCGCAAGAGACTATTGAGTCTCGCCTGGCTCAGCAGGCGTTCAGGCAACATGTCGCCGAAGCTCCACCCTGGCGAAACAGCCAGTGAGCTGCGAAAACGCAGCTTCACCGGCTATCTGCGGCCGTCTAACTGACCGTCGCCCCCGGCCCTGGAGCCTGTCGCGGATGGCGACCGGGCAGCTCGTCTGCACCATCGCCGCCGCCACCGCCGCCAAGCGCGGCGTGGACGTGGACGACGTGCCCGTGACCGTACCGGGCAAGGGGCAGGTGCGCTGTGAGGACTGAGTTGCCCGGGGCGACCATGTCTGGCCTCATCGATCGCCTTCAGTAGCTGGGCGCCTGCGTCAGCCGGCCGCCGCTGCGCTGCTGAGCCGGGTTGTGGTAACCGACCTCCGCAGCTCCGGCAGAACCGTCTCGGGCTGGGGGTGGAGATAACTACAGGAGGTGTGGAGAGTCAACCGCAATGGCAGCGGCCGCGCGGTCCGGCAGCCTCTGGTGCATGGCAAACACGTCTTTCGTCACCGGTCGGCGGAAATATGCCTGGTTGGCGGCAGGTATAGCGCTCGAACTGTTCAGCATGAACAGCGAATGGTCGATTCCCATCGCGGGTTGGTTGTTCTCCATCGGCCTCATGCGGTTCACCCGAAGCTCCGGCGTACTCGCCGGTTTCGGGTGCGTCGGCCTGTCGGCGACGGCGGTGACGGTTGTTTACGTCGCGGCCGCCGGCCAGCTCGGTGTCCTGCCGATCCTGCTCGGCTGTCTGATACTGAACCTGATCCTGAGTACTCCACTGCTGGTCGACCGGCTGCTGTTCCGGCGGCTGAATCCGTTCGTCGGCACGCTGGTCTTTCCAGCGGCTCGGGCGGCGGTCGAATTCCTGGTCGCGGCGATCAGCCCGCTCGGGACGATTTTCGGGCCATTGGCCGCGACGCAGTCGACGAACCTGCCGTTGTTGCAACTGGTGTCCGTCACCGGCATTTACGGGATCAGCTTTCTGATGGCGTGGGTCGCGCCGGTCGTCAATGTCGCGCTGGAACGCAGGCTGAGTTGGCCGTCGATCCGGACCGTCACGCCGGCCTACGTCTCGGTGCTTGTTCTCGTCCTCATCGGCGGTGGCCTGCGGCTCGCCATGGCGCCAACGGCACCGAGTCTGGTACGCGTCGCCGGCATCAGCGCGTCGCTCGCCGCCGAGAACCGCATGCGAGAGATCGACAACTTCCATACACCGCAGGTCCTGCCCGAGCAGAAGCCGGTGCTGCGTAAGGCGTTCGCGGTGCTCAACGACGATCTGTTCGCCCACAGCCGGATCGAGGCCGACGGCGGTGCAAAGATCGTCGCGTGGTCGGAGACCGCCGCAGTCGTGCTCAACGAGGACTACGCCGATTTTCTGCGGAAGGCCCAGGACCTGGCCGAAGAGAAGCAGATCTATCTCGACATGGGGATAGCCGTCATCCTCGATGGGCAGCCGCACTCACGCGACATCGCCGTGCTCGTGGCACCGGACGGCCAGGTGCTTTCGACCTTCGACAAGGCGCATCCGGTGCCCGGCATGGAAAGTCTGCGACCGGGTGATGGAGTTCCGCCGGTATCCGAGACGCCGTACGGGAGGCTGGCCAACGTCATCTGCTTCGACGCCGATTTCCCCGGCACGCTGCGCACCCAGGCCGACATCATGTTCGTCCCCGCCAACGACTGGAAAGGCATCGAGCACATGCACTCGGCGAACGCGGTGTTCCGTGCCGTCGAGAACGGATACGCCCTCGTCCGGCAGACCAGTAATGGCATCGCGATCACCGTCGACGCCTACGGTGTGAACCTGGCCAGGACGAACTACTTCAGCACCGCGCAACAGAGCATGGTCGTGTCCGTACCGACGCGGGGCACCTGGACGGTCTATGGCTTGGTCGGCGACCTGTTCGCCTGGCTCTGCGTCGCGACCGTCGTCGGGCTGGCGGTACTGCCACTTTTCCGGCGAACCAGACATCAGGGCTGGTCATGAGACTTCCGAATGAGAATGCGATGATGCCACCAGCACGGAATGGGGAGACAGGGATGAAGGCGAGGTGTGCGACACCGGTTCGCGCGCTGGCCATGATCTGCCTGTCGGCCGCCGGTCTCTGCGCGGCCGCCCTGGTCGTGGCCGGCGCGGCACTGATGGTGGTCGGCGTCGGCCGGTATGTGTTCCCGCCAGCGGTTTCGCTGCTACGGAAGGTCGCGGACGCGGCCCGGCGGCTGGCCGGTCAGCTTGGCGTGGACATCGAGCGTCCCTACGGTCCCCAAACGGGCGCGGTCGCGCTGCTGAAGGCGCCTGCGACCTGGCGGGACGTGCTCTGGGCCGTCCTCGACCCGATCATCGGTACGTGGGCGGCGGCATTGGCGCTCGGCATGCCGATCTTCGGGTTGTACGGCGTGGCGCAGCCGTTCGTATGGCAGGCCAACGCGCGGGCCGGCGGCACCAACTCCTACGGCGTCATCCATGTGACCTCGACGACCAGCGCGCTGGCTGCGGTCCCGGTCGGGCTCGCGTTGATCGCGCTCGGCCTGTACATCGGGCCGAAGGTGCTGCGGTTGCGCGCCACTTGGACGCGCGCGCTGCTCGGGCCGTCACGGACGACCGAATTGGAGCACCGGGTCGACACGTTGGCGCGGACGCGCGCGGACAGTGTCGACGCACAGGCCGCGGAACTGCGCCGGATCGAACGTGACCTGCATGATGGCGCCCAGGCACGACTGGTCGCGCTGGGCATGGGTCTCGGCGATGCCGAGCGGCTCTTCGACAAGGATCCGGAGGCGGCCCGCGAACTGGTGGTCGCGGCGCGGCAGGCGTCGTCGAAGGCGTTGGACGAGCTGCGCGACCTGGTGCGGGGCGTGCATCCGCCGGTCCTTGCCGACCGGGGCCTCGCCGACGCGATCCGCGCCTTGGCGCTGGACGCCTTGCTCGATGTCGAAGTGTCATCTGATCTGCCCGGACGTCCGACGCCGCCGGTCGAGTCGGCCGTCTACTTCGCCGTCAACGAACTGCTCGCCAACACGAGCAAACACGCGGGTGCGGCGACCGTAGGTGTCACACTCCACTACCGGAACGGCCTGCTGAGCTGCGATGTCATCGATGACGGCGCCGGTGGCGTCGATCCGGCCAATGGCACCGGGCTGCGCGGCATCCAAAGCAGGCTGGCCGTCTTCGACGGGAAGATCGCCGTCCACAGCCCGCCCGGTGGCCCTACCCGCGTCCACTTGGAGGTGCCGTGCGCGATCAGGTCCGAGTAGTCGTCGCCGAGGACCTGTTCCTCATCAGAGACGCGCTGGTCCGCATGCTCACCGAACACGGGTTCACGGTCGTGGCCGCCGTCGACAACGGCCCGTCACTGCGTAGGGCGTTGGCCGAGGAGCGGCCCGACCTGGCCGTCGTTGACGTGCGGCTACCGCCGTCGTTCACCGACGAAGGCTTGCAGGCCGCGATCCAGATGCGCCGCCAGCAACCCGGCTTTCCCGTGCTGGTGCTGTCACAGTACGTCGAGCAGCTCTACGCCCGTGAACTGCTCGCCGACGGCGCCGGGGCGGTCGGCTATCTACTGAAAGACAGGGTGTCCAACGCCGAACAGTTCATCAACGCGGTCACATCGGTGGCCCATGGCGGCACGGCGATGGATCCGCAGGTCGTCGCCAAACTGCTGGCCCGCGGGGACGCGCGCGGCCGCACGGCCGAACTGAGCCCCCGTGAACGCGAGGTGTTGAGTCTGATCGCCGTAGGGCGCTCCAACATGGCCATAGCTCATCAGCTGACGATCTCTGCCAGCGCGGTCACCAAGCACATCGCGAGCATCTTCGGCAAGCTCCACCTTCCGGAATCCGAGGATGACAACCGCCGCGTCCTGGCTGTGCTCGCCTATCTCCACCGCTGACCGGCCGGCGGCCGGGATGTCCGGGCCACGCATGGTCCGGTGACGGCCTGATCTTGTCGGGCATTGATCACGCATGTGACATGAGCAGGGGTTTTCGGGGTAGGTCGAACCGTCAGGCGGCCGGATCCACGACGTCGCCCGGACAACCACAGTCAGCGTCAGCGCATTTTGCAGAGGGCACGCGGCCGCCAGTACTCGCGGTGGAGGGCTCGATGGACACGCGGACAGCTCAGCCCCAGGTTGGGATCACCCCGAACATGTTTGGAATCTCCTACGGGTTGGCCGGTCTGGCCACCTGCTGGGGGTATGCGGCCATGCTGGGGGTGGCGCCCGCGCTGGTGGCCGATGTCCTGTTCATCGTCACCGCCGTCGTGTGGCTGGTGCTCCTCGTCGGCTACGTGTCGCAGGTTCCGCGCCGGCCCGGCGGCTGGCGCGCCGAACTGGCCGATCCGGTGCTGGGGCCGTTCGTGTCGCTGATCCCGATCGTCGGCATGCTCCTGGCGACCGGTCTGATGCCCCACGCCCCCACCGCCGGCCGGTGGCTGTTCGCGGTCTTCGCCGCCGCCACCACCATCCTGGCCGGGTGGATCACCGGCCAATGGATCGTCGAAGAACTCGACCTGGACCGGCTGCACTCCGGCTACGTCCTGCCCGCCGTCGCTGGAGGACTCATCGCCTCCATCGGCGCCGCCCGCGCCGGCTGGACCGCCATCGCCCACGCGTTCATGGGCATCGGCGTCGTGTCGTGGCTGCTCATCGGCTCCGTCATCATGGCCCGGCTACTTTTCCGCCCCCGCCTGCCTGCGCCACTGATGCCCACCCTGGCCATCGAGATCGCGCCGCCCGCTCTCGGCGGCCTTGCCTACCTGGCCATCACCCACGACAAGGTTGACGCCGTCGCCCTGGTGTTCGGCGGCTTCACCGCGCTCGCCGTCATCGTCCAACTCCGGCTGATCCCCGTGTACCGCCGGCTGGCGTTCGGCCCCGCGTTCTGGTCGTTCGCGTTCCCATACGCCGCCGTCGCCATCTTCGCCCTGCACTGGATCAACTACGGAAGGCCCGTCGGGTACACGGTGTGGGCCTGGTGCGTACTGCTCGCGATCACAGCCTTCATCGCCGTGCTCGTCGCCGAGACGACGGCCGCCCTCGCCCGCCGTAGATTCCTGCCCCAACTCCAGTAACCGCAGGCAGCGCGGTCACGGGCTGCCGGCCGACAGTGGATCACCGGCAATTACTTTCCCCAGACGAGGATCTACTCGCTCTGCGGGAGAATCCGACCAGCACGGGGCCGACCGGCCGGCTTTCAAATCGGCTAATATCCCGCTCCCGTTTTCGCTCTCGTGGCCAGTCGCCACAGATTTTGTGTCTGAGCCATTTTATTGACACTCCAGATTGAGTTTGGGCTTACCCGCGCTGCGGAGTGGATGGTCCGGCTTGCAGAGGGCTTTGCCTCGGCGATGTTTACGCGCACGTGCTGTCGGCTATGGTGGTGAATGCGGCAACATGTCCGGCGCCGAGGGCGTCGGCGAGCGCCGCGCTGTAGCGGCCGTGAACAGGAAATACTCGCCGCCAGCCACCCGATCGTGCAGTGTCTCCGTTTCAGGAGAGAGTCTTCTGCATTCGAAATGCGAACCCAGCGAGCAACGGGCGGAGGGGCTCTGCTCTCCGTGAAAGGACAACGAGCCTGAAACTTTTGGTTGCGTCCTGGCATTAAGCTGCTTTTCGCCGTGATCTGGAGCGGCTTCCGCGACCGGACCAGCGATGCGCGGCGCGTTTTGACGACGCAGGCCCAAGCAAGCCCTACGAGCCGGCACGGTAACGATTCAGCACGGCCAATTCCCGACGGGGAACGCCCGTTGGCGTAGAGACGCAGAAATGGCCTGTCATCGATCCTCCCTCCGCTACCCGACAGGAGAAAGATCGTGAGGACTTTCACGCCTCCAGAGCAGCAGAGAACCCAGCGGCGGCCTGTGCTCGCGCTCGCGGTGGCCGTCCTGACGCTCGGCGCCCAGCACGTCGCGGCACCCGCGGCCTACGCCGCCCCGCTCTCGGCCGCGAACGCCGTCGCGCCGCCGACTCAGGGCAACGTGGTGATCGAGTGGAACCGGACGCTGCTCAATATCGTGCGCAGTCCGCACGCACAGCTGGCCACCATTCATCCCACGCGGAACTTCGCCATCATGAGCGCAGCCGTCTATGACGCGGTCAACGCGATCAGCCGCGCTCATCCCCTCTACGGCTCCAGCCTCGCCGCACCGCGGGACGCCTCCCGCCCCGCCGCGGCCGCGGTGGCCGCGCACGACACCCTCGCCGCCCTGTATCCAGCACGTAAGGCCAGCCTGGACCGCCAGCTGTCCACCGATCTCGCCGGCGTCCCCGACGACCGCGCCAAACAGGAGGGCATCAAGGTCGGCGCCCAAGCGGCTCACGCCATCATCGCCCTGCGCGCGCACGACGGCGCCAACGCCACCCCGCCGCCCTACGCCACCACCGGCAAACCTGGCGATTTCCGGCCGACCCCGCCCGCCTTCAAGGCACCGGAGTTCACCCACTGGGGCAAGGTCACCCCGTTCGTACTCCGTACCGGCCACCAGTTCCGTCCCGCCGCGCCCCCGGCACTGAGCAGCCCTGCCTACGCGGCCGCCATCAACGAGGTCAAGGCCATCGGCTCCGCCCACAGCACCACGCGCACAGCGGACCAGACCACGCTCGCCAAGCTCTGGAGCGGCCCCGCCCAGAACTACTGGTACGACGTAGCCCAACAGGTCGCCCTCGCGCGCCACAGCGACCTCGACCAGTCAGCGAGCCTGTTCGCCCTGCTCAACCTGACCCTCGCCGATGCCACCATCGGCATCTACGACGCCAAGTACACATACCGGTTCTGGCGGCCGATCACCGCCATCCGCCTCGCCGCCGACAACCCGCAGGTCAAACCAGACCCGAAATGGACCCCGCTCGTCGCCACCCCTCCCGACCCGTCCTATCCAGGCATGCACAGCGATATCAGCACAGCCGCCGCCACAGTACTCGCGGCCTTCTACGGCGACCGCAACGCCTTCACCCTCACCGCACCTGCCGCCACCGGCGGCCCTCGGCCGTACACCAAGCCCTATACCAGCTTGAGCGCCACCGCGACCGAAGCCGGGCTCAGCCGCATCTGGGGCGGCTTGCACACCCGGCTCGACCATAACTCCGGCAACGAACTCGGCACCGCCATCGCCCGCTACGCGCTCGGCCAGTCCAAGCTCGCCCCAGCCGTCCCGGGTTCGCCGATCGCAACGCCGGCGGCCGGAAGCACCAGCCCCGCGAGCGCCACCGTCACGGTCCAAGACTCCAAGCTCGGCAAGATCCTCGCCGACGCCCACGGACGCACGCTGTACCTGTTCGAGGCCGACAAGGGCACCAGCTCGACCTGTTACAGCGCATGTGCGAGCGCCTGGCCGCCGCTGACCACCACGGGCAGGCCGCAGGCCGGCAGCGGAGTATCACCCGCCTTGCTCGGCACCTCCACCAGGACCGACCACACCACCCAGGTCACCTACAACGGCCACCCGCTGTACTCCTTCCTCAGCGACGCCAAGCCCGGCGACACCACCGGGCAGGGTCTCAACTCCTTCGGCGCCAAGTGGTACGTGCTCAACCCGGAGGGCAACAAGATCCCAGCGCACTGAATGCCGCCGGCCACGACAGCCGCCACAGTCCATATTCCGGATCTTGAGGGCTCCCCCCTCGTCTCCTGTCCGTGGCTCTCTGGGCGCCAGTCGCTCCACAGCGACAGGTCACGGTGTTTCACGACGCAGGGGTGACGGCTTGCTCGGCGACGGCCTTGTGCAGGGTCTTGGCGAGCTTGACGGCGTCATCGTCGGCCCAGAAGTGCATGTAGAACAGACGGGGCTGTTCACGCAGGGTGTGGTTGTGGATTTCCACGATGTCGATGCCGCCACCGCGCAGGGCTTTGACGATGCGCTGGATCTCGTCGGCGGTCATGACGAAGTCGCCATTGATGGCGGCCTTGCCGCTGCCGGTGGGCTGGAAGTTGATCGCAGTGGCCACTCCCATGCCAGGGGGAATGACCTCGCCGTGCTCGCTGACCGGCTCGGTGCGCTTGAAGGTGAATCTGTAGATGCCACCGTCGTTGGTGCCCTTGGAACCCATGGCTCGGTCGATCGCGGTGGTGTCGATATCCAGGGACGGCGCCGGGCTCGCGGGTGCCGGAGTGATCGGGGTGGCGGTGACGTCCAGGGCGGCCCGGACCGATCGGGCGATCTCCGTCGCATCGCGGCCCATCGCATGGATGTGCGTCCACCAGACCTCGGGTTGGTGGGACAGCAGGTGTTTGTGTACGGCGGTCTGCTCGATGCCGTGGCGTTGCAGGGCATCGGTGACCTTCTGCAACTCCGGTTCGGTGACCACCAGATCGCCCATCATCATGACGTTGCCATCTGGGTAGCGGGTGAAGGCGGCGTAACTACCCAGGGCAAGGCCGGGCTTGATGGTCACCCCATACGAGGTGACCTTCAGATCCGAACGCGGGAACGTGACGCGATATACCTTCTTGTCCGAAGACAGCTTCCCTGGCCGTCCCAAGGCGCGTGCCACCCCCTCCCATCCTGCCTGATCACCCGTCGGCGGCGAGGCGTCGCCGGGATCACCACCACCCTGAGCAAGGCCCCCGTTGTGGGGGGTGTGCGCATCGCCTTCAGTGAGGACGCTTCCTCCGGCCAACGGCGCGAACGCCATCAGCAACACCAAGAGTTTCACTCGCACCACGGTCATTCCGCCTCAAGCCGCCGCCACAACCGACTGCCACCCTTAGTACCCAAATAGATACGGAGAGCAACTTTTCGTAGCGTTCGGGTTCGCCGCCGGGCAGGTAGAAGCGGTCACGGCCGTGGGTGCGGGTGGCCGGGAGACGGCCGGCATCCAGGTGGATCCAGGCCACCTTCTCGATCACATCGGGCACGGCAGGCTCAGGCGGTGGGGGCACCGGCGACACGGCGCTCGCCGCCGTTGCGGTCCTGCCAGAACCGGTAGACCTCGACGGCGTCCTCGCGCGGCTCGTAGCGCATGGGCAGCCGGCGGTTCTGCCAGGGCTTGGCGAACTCGTCGTAGAAGGTGTTCAGTTCGAAGTACTTGCGGTCGTCGACGTAGTGGGGCTCGTAGGCGTCGCGGGTGGTGAGGAAGACGACCTCGTCCGGGGAGCAGTAGTACAGCGAGCCCAGGCACATCGGGCAGGGGTGGGCGAGCACGTAGATGGTGGTGCCGGTCAGGTGCTCGGTGCCCAGCTTCGTGCAGGCCTCGCGGATGGCGAGGATCTCCGCGTGCGCGGTGGGGTCGTTGGTCTGAGCGACCTTGTTCGGGCTCTCGGCGAGGATCTCGCCGTCCTTGACGATGACGGTCGCGAACGGGCGGCCGCCCTCGGCGACGTTCTGGCGGGCTATGTCGATGGTGCGCTGGACGAAGTCCATGGAGGTCCTCCGGAGGTGAAAGCGGGGTAGAGGCGTGCGCGCCCGGGCGGCGCGGGGGCGGGCCGGGCGGGTGGGTGATCCGGCCCCGCCCCGCTACGCCGCCCGGCCTGTGACGCGGCCTTGGTGTCAGAAGGGCTTGGTCGGCAGGTACTTGCCGTCCAGGGTGATGACGGCGCGCTCGCCGCCCTCGGGGTCGGCGACCTTCTTCACGTCCAGCTTGAAGTTGATCGCGGAGATGATGCCGTCGCCGAACTGCTCGTGGACCAGCGCCTTGAGAGTGGTGCCGTAGACCTGGAGCATCTCGTAGAAGCGGTAGATGGTCGGGTCGGTGGGGATGCCGCCGGGGATCGAGCCGCGGGTCGGGATCGTCTGCAGCAGCATCACCGCGTCCGCGTCCAGGCCCAGCAGCTCGGTCACGGCCTTGGCGGACTTCTCCGGCAGGGCGTGCTGGCCGAGGACCGCGGCGGTGACAAACGCGACGGACAGGCCGGCGGCGTCAGCGATCTGCTGCCAGGATAGGTTCTTGCGGGTCTTGGCCTCGACAGCGGCGTTGGCCAGGGCCTGGCGGGCGGCGGGGTCGAACTGGGCGTGCACCATGATCGGTACTTCCTTCTCGCTTAGTGGACCACTTCCCGAGAAGAGGGTGAAGTGGCAGGTCAGTGGGGTCCCCGGCGCGGTGTCGCGGACGGGAGACCAGAGCCGGGAGGGTCAGGCCGCGGGCACGGAGCCGGCGGCGGGCAGTTCCTCGACGCGGCCGGTGCCGATGTCGTAGACCCAGCCGCGCAGGGTGACCTTCCGCTCCGCCAGGGCGCGGGCGACCGACGGGTGGGTGGCCAGGTTCGCCAGCTGCGCACGCACGTTTTCGCGTACCAGAGCCGTCACGTCGCCGGGAGCGGCGGTGCGGGCCTGGGAGGCGTCGGCGTGCCGCAGCCAGGTGGCGACCGCCGGGGCATCGCTGAGGTCGTGGCCTTCGGCCAGGGCGGTCATCGCGCCGCAGGCGGAGTGGCCGCAGACGACGATGTCCCGCACGCCCAGTGCGGCGACGGCGTACTCGACGCTCGCCGACACTCCGTCGGCGCCGGGGGCGTAGGCGGGCACCAGGTTGCCGGCGGTGCGGATGACGAACAGCTCACCCGGCTCGCAGCTGGCGATCAGCTCCGGCACGACGCGGGCGTCGGAGCAGGTGATGAACAGGGTGTGCGGGGTGTGGTGGGTGGCCAGGTGGGCGAAGAGCTCCGCCTTGGCCGGGAAGACGTCCCGCTGGAAACGGGCTACGCCCTCGGCGAGGTCCTGCATGGGTCACTCCCTTCTGTGGCCGCCGCCCCCTACGGGCTGACGAAATCCACTATGCATGACCTGCATCTATAGCGTCCAAGACGTGTTAACGATAAGAGCTAGTGGCCACATCTATAGTTGTGTCATGGCCGCTCTGGAACTGCGTCATCTGCGCTATCTGCTCGCCGTCGCCGAACATGGCAACTTCACCCGCGCCGCCGAAGACCTGCACATCTCCCAGCCCACCCTCTCCCAGCAGATCAGGCAGTTGGAGCGCACTCTGGGTGTGCAGTTGCTGGACCGCACCGGCCGCACGGTGCGCCTCACCGACGCCGGCGCCGTCTACATCGACCATGCCCGGCGCGCGCTGCGCGACCTGGCCGCCGCCGAACGCGCCGTCCACGACGTCCAGGACCTCTCCCGCGGCCACCTGCGCCTGGGCGCCACCCCCACCTTCACCGCCTACTTCATCGGCCCGCTCACCGCCGAGCTCCACACCCGCCACCCCGGCATCAGCCTGACCCTGACGGAGACCACCCAGGACCGCATCGAAGCCGCCCTGCTCACCGACGACCTCGACCTCGGCATCGCCTTCGCCGGCCCCCACCTGCCCGGCATCACCCCCACCCCGCTCTTCACCGAAACCCTCAGCCTCGTCACCGCCACCCAGCACGCCCCGATGACGCCAGACCCCCTACCCATCCACGCTCTCGAAGGCGAACAACTGGCGCTGCTCAGCGGCGACTTCGCCACCCGCGGCCACATCGACGCCTACTTCGCCGGCCACGGCCTCGCTCCCCGCATCACGGTCGAGGCCAACTCCCTCCAGGCACTCACCGAAATCGTCCAACGCACCGATCTGGCCACCGTCCTGCCCGACGCCATCACCCACGACCACCCCCACCTCACCCCCGTCTCCCTCGACCCGCCTCTACCCGCCTGCACCGTCACCCTCCTGCAGCGCGAAAGCGCCTACCACAGCGCCGCCACCCGCGCCTTCGCCGAGCTCACCCGCGACCTCGTCCACACCCGCGGCTACACCCCACCCCTGTCCGCCCTCGACGGTGACAAGGGATACCAGTCCATCGGCCGCCTGTTGGAGGTCAGGATCACGGATTCACCGGTCCGCGTTCGCTGATCAGCTCGTAGAGGTCGTCGGCCTGGGCTGCGATCAGCGCGCATGGCGAAGTCGTCCAGGATCAGCACGGCGGGCGGGCGAGTTCGGCCAGGCGACGGGGCCACCTGCGATGCTCCCGAGCCTTGCAAACTTGGCCGCGCATTTGCCTCGCATATATCCGCGAGGCAGCGCGCTAGGCTGCGACGATGGAGCGCGTGACCAACGTGCCCGAGAGTCTCGCACCACGGGGTCCTGCCTGGGCTTCGATCGCAACCCAGCCTGCAGATCCGGCCCAGGCGAACGACTACGACAGCTTCGCCGAGGCGTACTCGGCGGAAACCGAGAACAACATCCTGAACGCGTACTACGCGCGGCCCGCAATCATAGCCCTCGCCGGAGACGTGGCCGACCGCCGGATCCTGGACGCCGGCTGCGGCTCGGGCCCCCTGTCCGCCGCACTACGCGACCGCGGTGCCGTCGTCACCGGCGTCGACTCCAGCGCCGGGATGCTGGCGTTGGCCAGGCGGCGGCTCGGTGACGACGCGGCCCTGCACGTGGTCGACCTGAGCGACCGCCTGCCGTTCGACGACGGTGCGTTCGACGACGTGGTCGCATCGCTGGTGCTGCACTACCTGGAGGACTGGGGGCCGACGCTGGCCGAGATGCGGCGAGTGCTCAGGCCCGGCGGCCGACTGATCGCGTCGATGCAGCACCCGTTCGTGGACTACATGATCCAGGATCCTCGGCCCGACTACTTCGCGACCACCAGCTATAGCGCCGAATGGACGTTCAACGGACAGTCCTTCCCGATGACCTTCTGGCGCAGGCCGTTGCACGCGATGACCGACGCCTTCACCGCCGCCGGCTTCCGCCTCGCCGTCATCAGCGAGCCGCAGCCCGACCCGGCCGCCCGTGAGCTGTTCCCCGACGACTTCCATGCCCTTTCGACCAAGCTCAGCTTCCTGTTCTTCGTCGTCCAGGTACCGCCGTCGGCCGCGGGCTCGGACGACTAGATCGGTCTAGATCGCCGACCGGGAGTGAACCCGCCGTCAGCCTTGGTCGGGGTACGTCTTGGGCGCCGACTTGGCCTTCGTGCCGACGCCGTCGCTACTGAGTGAAATCGCTCAGCCCGGTCTGGTAGGCGATCACCACCAGCTGCGCACGGTCGCGCGCGCCCAGTTTCCCCATCGTGCGGCTGACATGCGTGCGCGCGGTGGCCGGACTGAGAAACAACGCGGCGCCGATCTCGTCGTTGCTCATGCCCTGCCCCACCAGTGCGAGCACTTCGCGCTCACGGTCAGTCAGCACCGCGAGCCGGTCCTCGCCGGACTTGGCAGCCCTGCGCCGCGCGGTGAACTGGCTGATGAGGCGGCGGGTGATCCGGGGTGCGAGCAGCGCATCACCGGCGGCGATCACCCGGATGGCGTGCAGGAGTTCGGCGGGGCCCGCGTCCTTGAGCAGGAACCCGCTCGCGCCCGCTTGTAAGGCCTCGAAGACGTTCTCGTCGGTGTCGTAAGTGGTGAGGATAAGGACCTTGACCTGCTCCAGCCCGTCGGCCTCGGCGATCTGGCCGGTGGCGCGGATCCCATCCAGCCGTGGCATGCGGATGTCCATGAGGACAACGTCGGGGCGGGTGGCGCGGACCAGTTCGACCGCTTCTGCACCATTGGTGGCTTCACCGACCACCGTAATGTCGTCTTCCAGGTCGAGCAGAAGTTTGAAGCCGGAACGGACCAGACGTTCGTCGTCCGCGAGGAGTACCTTGATCGGCGACGTGTGGTTCATGAGCGCGATCCGAGCGGGACGAGCGGCAGGCGGGCAGTGACCTCGAACCCGCCACCGGGACGCGGCTTCGCGTCGAGTTCGCCGCCGAGCAGCCGGCAGCGTTCGCGCATTCCGACGATCCCGCGGCCGGCCGTTGGCGAGCTGCCGGTGCGAGCCGGGACGTGCGAGGGGGCGCGGCTGCCCTCGTCGATCACCCGTATCCGCAAGGCGTCGTCGCTGGGTTCGAGCACCACCGTCACCCGGGTCGGGCCGACGTGACGGATCACGTTGGTGATCGATTCCTGCACGATGCGGTACGCGGCGCTGCCTACCGCGCTTGGTAACGGCGTTACTGGGGAGGTCTGCTCGATGGCGATGTCGAGGCCGGCATCGCGGGCCTTGCCGGTGAGTTCATGAATCTGGTCGAGACCGGGGTGGGGCTCGCGCTCGTCGCCTTCGCGCAGGACACCGAGGATGGCGCGCATCTCGCGCAGTGCCCGCGAACTGGTCTGCTCGATGGTGCGTAGTGCTTCGCGGGCCTGTTCCGGTCGCTTGTGGAGCACGTGTGCGGTGACACCGGACTGCACGTTGATGATGGCGATAGCGTGGGCGACGGTGTCGTGGACTTCGCGGGCGATCCGCAGCCGTTCGGCATCGACCCGCGCCCTGGCCTCCTCGTCGCGGGCACGTTCCGCCAGCTCTGCCCGCTCCAGCGCATCGGCCGCGATGACCCGGCGGGATCGGACGGACTCGCCGAGCGTCGTGCTGATCACTGTCGCGCCGATCCGGAGGAACACCCAGCCGAGGGCCACGCGCGGCTCGATGTCGGCCGCGGGGATCAGCCAGCCGACGGAGAGCGCCGTGGTGCCCGCACCGGCGATCAGCAGCGATCGGCGCCCGTCGCCGTAGGCGGCGACGGTGTACATGGCGACGAAGAGACCGAGGCAGGAGAGCCGTTGGGGGTAGCCGAGACCGAAATAGATCAGGCTGGCCAGCGCCGTGATCGTGAACACCAGAACAGGCCATCGGCGGCGGGCGACGACGGCCACGCCACTCGCGATCAGCAGGGCATAGCCCGAATGCCCGAAGTCCGAGACCGGCCTGGCGGCCGGCTCGGGGAGAACAGCCGCATAGTCCGCGACACTCTGAACCTGAACTACGGTGACGAACAGCGCCAGCAGAACATCCGAGAACCAGGCAGGCCGACGCGAGAACCAGGCGGACAGCTGTCGCGGCACCGCTCGCAGATCCATGTTGTGATCGTACGAGATCCGCGCGGGTTCACACTCTCGCTCGGACGCGCGATCGGCTACGACGACCGACGTAACCGATCGCACTATTCGTACGCGTTTTTACGTAGATGGCGTCGCCCGTCGCCGGAAGCGGAGCAGGCCTGGTCGTTGCAACGATCAATGACATGAGAAAAGTGTTCACTGGCCTGGCGGCCCTGCTGCTGCTTGCCGTCATCACACAGTTCTATCTGGCCGCCAGCGGTGCGTTCGACGCCGCGCCCATCGAGGAGGCCTTCCAGCCACATCGCGTGCTCGGTTACTCGATACTCGCCCTCGCGGTCGTGGTCACGATCGCCGGCGCCGTCGCCCGGATGCCGGGACGGCTCATCGGGATGGCGGGCCTGGTCGCCGGGTTGGTGCTTGTTCAGTCGCTGATCCGGGAAGTCGCCAAATCGTTCGGTGACGGCTCGACCGTCGGCCATTTCGTCTTCGGCCTGCACGCGCTCAACGCAATGTTAATCGTGGGTGTGACCGGGACGATCCTCCGGCAATCGCGTCAGATTTCGCGGAATCCGGCCAAAACCGACCAAATGGCGTCATGACGACAGCCACCTTGACCATCCTGGACCATGCCATCGCGCTGCTGAGCGTCATCGTGTGGTTCGCGGCAGGCGTCACCATGTCGCTGCGACGTGCCAAGCCCGCCCTCGCTCTCCTGGCCGTGGCGCTGCTGGTGACGTTGACCAGGGCGGCGTCGGTGGCGGTGCTGGCCGGTCGTGGCTGGTGGTTCGTCCAAGAGAAGGTGCTGCTCGGCCTGCCGATGCTCGCGCTGGCCGCGCTGGCCGCCACGGTGATCGCCGGCCCCCGGCTGCGCGCACGGACCACGGGTGCCGGGCGGCCGGAAGACATCGATGTCGCAGGCGTCGTCGCGCTGCTCACCACCGCTTACGCCGCGTTGGCGAGTTTCGTGCTGACCTTCCTCATCGGATACCCACTGACCCTCGGCACCGCGCTGATGACGATCGCGCTGGTGCTCGCGGGCGCGCTGTTGACCATGCGAGTGCTCGTGAAACCGAACGCGAACGCGGACGAGGAACCGGACGCCGATCCGGACCGGCCGAAAGTTTCGCGCCGCCGCTTCCTCGGCGTTGCCGGTGTCGTGGTCGGTACGGCCGGCGCCGGCGCTGGCCTGTCGGCGCGGCCGGTCGCGGCGGTGACCGACGGAGGTGGCCCCGGTCCGACGTCCCGTGCGACCGTATCGGTGACCGACCTGCGGGGCGCCGACACACCGGCACCGGGCGGCGTCCGGCGCGAACACGTATTGACCGCCCGGAAAGCCACCGTGCGCCTGGAATCCGGACGCGACATCGACGCGTGGACCTTCGACGGCACGGTGCCCGGTCCGCCGATCACGGCCACTCAGGGCGATCTCATCGAGGTCAAACTGGTCAACCACGACATCGACGACGGAGTGACCCTGCACTGGCACGGCTACGACGTGCCGTGCGGAGAGGACGGTGCAGCGGGCGTCACCCAGGACGCCGTGGTACCCGGCGCCGAGTTCGTCTACCGGTTCCGCGCCGACCAGGTGGGAACCTACTGGTACCACACCCATCACGCGTCTCACCTCGGCGTACGCCGGGGGCTCTACGGTGCCCTCGTCGTGAAACCCCAGGAGGAGCACGACACCGGGCAACTGGATCTGACTCTGCCCGTACACACCTTCGACGGCACCGCCACGATCACGGGCGGCGCCGAACACATCGCACCGGCAGGCACCACGGTACGGCTGCGGCTGATCAACACCGACTCCGATCCCCACCGGTTCGCGCTGGCGGGCACCTCGTTCCGGGTGGCCGCCATCGACGGCCGCGACCTCGAGCAGCCCGGCGAGATCAGCCGGAACGGGCTGCGTCTGCCCGCAGCCGGGCGCTACGACCTCGTGTTCGTCATGCCGAGCACATCCGTGGCGCTGGCACTCGACGACCACGCCGCCACAGTGTGGTTGCGGCCCCAGGCAGGCGCTCCCGACGGTGAGCCGGCCACGCAGGACATCACAGGATGGCCCGAACTCGACCTGCTGACGTACGGAGCCCCCACCCCTGTCGCGTTGCGCGCCGAGGCCGCCGACCGGCACTTCACCCTGGTTCTCGACCGTGGGGTGGCCATGGTCGACGGATCACCGGCGTACGCGCAGACCGTCAACGGCCGCGGACACCCATCAATCCCCGATCAGCTCGTAGCCGAAGGCGACATCGTCCGGTTCACCGTGGTCAACCGGAGCCTCGAGACCCACCCCTGGCATCTGCACGGCCATCCGGTGCTGGTTCTGTCGAGGGATGGGAAGCCGTCGTCGGGCAGCCCACTGTGGGTCGACACCTTCGATGTTCGTCCTGGAGAGGTATGGGAGGTCGCGTTTCGGGCCTCGAATCCGGGCATCTGGATGAATCACTGCCACAACCTGCCGCACCAGCATCAGGGGATGATGCTGCAACTCCGCTACGACGGTGTCACCACCCCATTCGGCGGCATGCACACGGTCGGCTCGAGCCACGACCACTGACGACCGCGCGGCTGCACGAGAACAGCGCAGAGAGGACTGAGTTGTGGTGACGAACACGGAATCAGCAAGCGGAAACCCGGTCCAGATCGGCGCGTCACTCGGACTGGCCGCTCTCGGCACCACCGCCGCCCAGCACACCGGTCAGACCGCCCACACCGCGAGGCCCTCAACGAGGGATACGCGCTCGGCATGACACTCGGCGCCGCCCTCCCGGCCGGTGCCGCCGCATAAAGGAGCTCTCGGCATGGCTGTTACCCCGATCGATCTCTTCGCGTCCTCTATCCGCCTTCACCAGGGCGGCAAGATTCACGTCGAGAAAAGACCAATGGACTCCGAACAGAGTGGCTGGCAGCTGATGGCCTTCCACGCGAAGGTCGGCGCCGACGTCCACGCCGACCACTGGGAAGTCCACCCCGAGGCCGAGGAGGTCGTGTCCTGCCTCATCGGGAAGATACGCCTCTACCTCCGTCCGGAGCGGCCGGGACAAGACGAGGAAGAGATCAGGCTGGCGGCCGGAACCGCTGCCATCGTCCCGCGCGGGCGATGGCACCGCATCGAGCTTGACATCCCCAGCAACATCATGGCCGTCACCCTGCCGCGTGGCAGCCGACTGGAGAAGCGGACCGAAGCCTAGGCCAGCCCCCTCGAACCCCGTCCTCATCCACCATCGGCTCGGCCACGTACCTGATCGCGACGAGATTGACGAAGTCGGGAGAGCGATGAACGCCACTGACCTTGCCAAGGCGAGGGAGCGGGGAGCACAGCTTTCGATGGCGGAACGTCAACCCATCGCCGCCAGGGTGTCACGCCACCGGCGCAGGTCACGCATGCGGGCCTCGTACGTCGCCCCGACCACCACGAGCAGCAGCCCGCCCACGGCGATCGGCACCCAGCGCGGCACCGCGAGAAGCATCTCCGACACGTACGGGGCCAGTTCCCGCACCACGACCCCGGCGACCACGACGGCTCCGATCGCCGTGGGCGCCTGGAGCCGGAACCGGGCTCCGGCGAACAGCACCGCCAGCGCCAGCACGCCGAGCAGCAGCGACCGCCGCCATTCGGTGTCCGAGTAGACCGCCACCAGGCTGGGCAGCATTGTGAAGGAGAGGCCCGCACCATAGGCCGCCCAGGACGAAACCGGTGCGCCGCGCCGCCGCCACCAGCCGGATCCCAGCAGGACCAGCGAGCACGGCACCGTGTACGCCTCGACGACGGTGACCTCGTCCGCCCCCAGCCGCAGCCACGAGGCCAGCAACAGCAGGGTGGCGCCGGCGTACCTGAGGCCGTTCACGCCGCTTCGGCCGGCCGACCCCGCCCACAGCGACATGAGCAGCACCAGCACCCCGGCCACGGCGAATCCCACGCTCGCCGCGACCAGGACGCGCAGGCCCAGTGAGAACCCCACCGCCACCGCCTCCAGCCCGAGGAACAGCGCGGCGAAGCCCACTCCCCAGACCCGGAGCTCCTTCAACCTGGCCAGCAGCGCCATTGCGGCGGCCGCCACCGCCAGGATCGGCAGCACGGTCAGCGTCGCCGGCTCGCTGCCGAACGCGTACGCCGCCGCACGTACCGAGATCGGACCGGCGACGAGCGCGCATGCCACCGCCCACCAGGGCGCCCGGCCCAGTGTGGCAGCCACCGCCAGCGCGACGGCCAGCACCACCTGCACCGCCACCGCGGCCGGGTAGGGCATCGCGAAGGCTTGGGAGGCGACCGCGACCATGAGTGCACCGGACACCAGCGCACCGGAGGCCGCCGCCTTCATCGGCCGCCCGCCGGTGCCGCGCACGACCGCCGCCAGGAGGCTGGCCGCCAACGCGCCCAGCACCACCACATCCGCCGGCGACGCCGTCTCGAACGGCTGCCACTGCCGCCCGTTCCACGTGCCCGTCCACAGCACGTCCAGCCAGGCGAACGGCGCCGCCAGGGTGGCCACGAGCCGAGGCAGCAGCGCCAGCGTGGTCAGCAGCGCCACCAGCCCGCCGGTGCCCATGCCCGCCAGCCGTACCCTCCGCCAGGGCAGCCGGTCGGCGGCGAGCACCACCGCGAGCGCGGGAACGAGGTAGGCCAGGGGACGCCAGTCCGTGCCCGGGCCGTCCAGCGCCGGCTGCGCCAGCGCGGCCGGCACGGCGATCAGCGTGAGCGCGGTTCCGACGGCGACCGCGGAGGCCCAGATCTCCCCCTCAGCCTTGCCCAGCCTGACCAGCAGCCATGTCACGAACCCGCCGAGCAGAGCCAGCGCGACCAGCGGCGCCGACCTGACCAGGGCCTGAGCGACGGAGGGGGACCCCAGCGCGTACGGCGCGCCGCCCAGCAGGGCGAGGGTCGCGACCCCGCTGCCGGCCAGGGCGGCCGTCACCCTCACCGCTCCCCGGCCGTAGCGGACCAGGGCGACGTCCAGCGCCACCGTGGCCACCAGCATGGCCACCAGCCAGGTCTCCGACAAGTCCCCGGCCAGCAGCGGCAGGACCGGCTGCGCCAGCACCACGGCGACCGGAGCGGGTCCGCGAAGCCGGGTGACCCGGCCATAGGCCACCAGGATGAGCGCGGTGAGCCCGAACACCCCCGCCGTGTAGTGCAGCACGTCGAGGGAGTCGACCCCGAGGAATCCCACCCGCCTGGCCGCGTAGCCGTCGAGCAGCAGCAGCGCGACCGCGAATCCGGCCATGGTCTCGGCCGTCGCGGTGAGCCTGCGCCGGATCAGCACGACCGGCGCCAGCATGACCAGTGCGGTGAACGCGGCCAGCACGGCCGCGCGCCCGCCTATGCCCAGTTGCCCCCAGCTCACCACGGTGAACACCGCCGCCGCCACCGTCAGCAGCAGGCCGCCGAGGATGAGCAGGACGTTCTTCGCGGTGCCCGGGGAGACCTCCGGCGTCGGGGCACCGAGCCCCGCAGCTCCGAGCCCGGCCGCCGCCTCCGGGGACGGCGGGAGCGCGCCCGCGTAGGGAGGCGCCGCACCTGCGGGGCCCTGACCCGCCCCACCCGCACCTGCCGCCCCCTGACCCGCCGCGTCGGCGCGCAGGACGCCGAGCAGTTCCGTACGGCGGGTCTGCAGCCTGGCCTGCTGATCCCTCAGCCCGGCGAGAGCCTGGTCCACCTGCCAGAGCTCGTGCGCGGCGGGTCCCTGCAGAGGCAGCGCACACCTCGGGCATCTGGACACCGGCTCCTGGAGCCCGGTTCCCGGCAACATCGCACCGCAGTCCGGACACTTCATACTTCCACGCACCGATACTCCGTTTAAGCCTGTCGAGATGACCCATATTGCACCGCGACGTCCTTGCGGACCACTGTCACTGAGAACCAGGACGGCTCGGGCTCCTTCCGCGGCCCTGATCACGGAGTCGCGGTCGTGGGCCGTAGAGCGCCGTTAATGACCATGAACAGTCGGACACGACGCGAGCGGCCCGTCACCGCGTTTCCGCTGGTGACGGGCCTCTTTCTGCTGGTGTGACAGGTGCGAGGTCCGAACTTGCGCAGGCTGAGCCGACGGTTTTACAGATCCGTCGCGATCACGCTCTGACCTGGCAAAACGCAGATCGGGGGGCGGCCCGGCGAGAGCGCATGCTCGTCATCTCACCACTTTGGCGACCCAGACTCTGTTCAGCCGGGGCCACGCGTCGCTCAGACTCCGGTAACGATCGCGGGGCCCGTGCTGTGCGTAGAAGACGCCGGCGCGTTGCGAGACCCAACTGACCACCGCGAGGTGGTCGAGCCATCCGGACACGCCTTTTTGATCGAAGAAGATCACGTCTCCGGGCTGCACATCCCACCAGCTGTAACGCCAGACCAGGCGGTGCCGCTTGTTCTGGAAGTGGTTGTAGAAATGGTCGACGCTCATCCAGCTGTAGGAGCGGAACGCGGCCCCTGTGCGACGATGCTCGAACCAATTGTTGTCGTTTGATCTGGAATACCACCCGTGTTCGGGTGCTTTACCTCCCTTGTTGACGGCGTAAGAGGTGAAGTTGGTGCAGTTGTTGTGCGTAATGGCGTAGGGCCATTTGTAGACGTTGTCGACCGCCCACCTCGCGATCCCTGACTGACTGACGCCTTGCGTGGAGATCCGGCCAGATCCTACGGAGAGGTCCGGCCATCCCGCGGAGTCCAGGGGAAGCGACGCCGGTAGGTCGGCCGGGGTTCCGGTCGTGTCTCCCGTGATCGTGGCGTTCAGTTGCCCGTCCCCCGATGAGGGCGAGGCGTCAACAGCCGTCGCATCCAGATTCTGCGCGATCGCGGCCACCGATGTCGACTGCTTCTTGAACACGAAGTCCCGGATGGCGATGTCGTCGTTGGTCTTCTGCTCTGGGGAAGTCGTGCCCACACCGTCGGCGGTGGTCGTGGTGGTCTTGACGGTGGCGCGGACGGTGACCGAGTCGGCAGTCGTCTGCGATACCAGGACATCCGACAGGGTGACGCTGGAGCTTGTCTGGGCGACTTGGTGGCCGGCCGCGTCGTCGGCCCACTGCGTCAGACCCACGGACTGCGTGTCGAGCACGGCGGCGAACCGTGTGCCCTCGGTGTTCTGGGTCGTGGCCTCCGCCGACGTGGTGATCGTTCCCTCGAGTAGCTTGTTCTGCGAGGTGAGGTACTGCTTGACCGCGTCGACGTAGCTCTGGGTTCCGCCGGCGACGGCCTGGGGCGTCGCCATGGTCGGGGATGTCCAATCACTGACGCCATAGGGCGTCTGCGCTCGGACCTGGACGGTGTAGGCCGACCCGTTGGTCAGGCCGGGCACGACGATGGCCTGATCGGCAGTGCTCAGGGTCTTGAGCACTTGATTGTCGGAGGTTCGCACCTCGATGTCGTAGTTGGTAATGCCGCTGTCGCTGCCGGTGTCGGCGAGCTGATCCCAGGTGACCAGAGCGCCGGCGTCGCCCGCCCGTGCGCGTACGCCCTGCGGGATGGTCGGCGGCCTGGGCGGCAGATACGAGATCACCAATTGCGGAGCACTGAACTCCGCAGAGGCACTGTCCGTGGATGCCTGAAGCGCCAATCCGTTGTTACCGGTTGGCTGGGCGAGCCAGTCAGTGACCAGCGCTGACAGGTCCAGGTCCGCTGTGCCCACTGGAGCGTCGGCGTTGCTGTCCGTGCCGATCGCGTTGGTGACATCGGACGAGGTCGGGGAGCTTGGCAACGCGCTGTCGAGTGCGTAGGCGGAAACGGTACCCGAGCAGGTGGCGGCACAGGTGGGAGCGCCGAGTTTGAGCGTGGCCGAGACGATGCTCGCGCCCGCCGGGATCCCGCTGAGGTCGGCCGAGAGGACGGTCATGTCGCGGTCGGTGCCCGCACCGCCGACCTTGACGGTTGACGAGGCCTGCATCGGGCAGGGGGAGCCCAGGCAGGCGTCCGATGCCGCCTTGGCCGCTGAAAGAGTCAGCTTGTCGGTGCCCAGTGTGACGGTCTGTCCCTGGGGGGCGGGCTGTGGCGCCGGAACCGTGAAGGACACGGGGGCGGTCTTGTCCGTGCATGTGCTGTCGACGCACGAGCGCATTTGCCACTTATAGGTTTGCCCCTGCTGGACCATGCCGTCGGAAAGCCGCAGGGATACGCGCCCGCCATCGGTCACGCCGCCGGTTCCGAGCGGAGTGGGGCCGACGGCGTTTCCTGAGCTGTCGGTGAGGAAGAACTCGGCCGTCACCGCAGCACCGGAGGGGCGGCTCACCACCCCGGACAGGACCGGATTGGCGGGTTCGTCGAGCGCGGTGGCCTGAGCCGTCGGCAGATCCGGAGCATCGGTGGTCAGCCACAGGGGATCGGCGGCAGTGGTGTCGGTCCCATCGCTCACCTGCACGGAAAGCTCATATCGCGTGGCGTTGGTCAGGTATCCCGGCGGGACGGCCCACTGTGCGGATGTTCCAGAAGGAACACCGGAGACCGTCTGCGTGCGGGTCGGCTGGGAGCAGGTGGTTCCCAGCGGCTTGCAGGTGAGGGTGAAGGTGTAGTTCAGGCTGCTGCCATCGGAGTCGGTCGCCTTGGCGGTGATCGTGGGGGTCAGGCTGGACACCGTCTTCGCGTCCGTAGCGGACGCCGCCTGGGGGGTGACGGAGACCTGCGGGGTCGTGGGGCGGCTGTTGTAGGTCACCGTCAACGCCGGATCGGTCGGCCCCTGGCTACCGGAGGTGTAGTTGGAGGAATGGTACCGACGCCAGGTGGTGGAGTCGGTCTGGTCGGCGCCACGCACCTGGACCCCGTAGTTGGCCGACCCATCGGCCCATGCCTGCACGATGGCGTCGGTGTCCCAGTGCGTGAACGCGGCCGGGCATGTGCTGTCGTGACCGTAGGCGCTCGTCACCGTCTTGGCGCCAGTGGTGGTGGTGGTCGGCTCGGACCCATATCTGATCGTGTCGGGGTCCCAGCTCGCGGTGACGCGCCGGACCTGCACACCGGGTCCCGCGGTGGAGCACGTCGACGACCAGTACGTCCACAACCGCAGATCGGTGTCGAGAACATGCTTTCCGCGCAGGCCGCCGACCCCGTTGAACAGCAGGTACGACCGCGCGACGGTCGTGCCGCCGTCGAAGGTCCCGGCTTTCAACTCGGTCGAGCCGCGCTGAGAATCCGGGAAGTTCGTCGCCACCCAGGTGTCGGTGCTGACGGTCAACGTGCTCGTCGGGTCGATGGTGACCGGATACCGAAGCTGGGGATCGTTCAGGAATCCGGGGTCCGGCTGAAGTGTCAGCACGGCTCCGCCGGCGTCGGAGTGGATCGAGGTCGCGACCTCTGCCTGATGGGCCGCCTCACCCGAAGCAGGGTCCGTGGAAGAGTCCCACATGTGCGGGGCGGGCGCGGAGATGACGGTCTTGCCGGTGCTGTCGACGAGACGGAGCCCGTGGTCGGCGTCCTTGACGAGATCGAGCCCCTTCGTCTTGATCGGCAAAGCGATCTCCAACGGACCGGACGGCGGGCGGCGCAGGACCAGCGAATGCGTGAAACCCTGGGCAAGCGACGTGACGATCAAGTCCCCATCAGGCACCACGCCGGCATAGGTGGCGGTGCCGCCTCGCACCGTCGGCGTGGGGAGCGGGTGGCCCCAGCCCACGGCGAAAGACCGTGCGCCATTGTCGATCGATGCGAACGGTTCGGTGCCGCCATTGGACACCCTCACGTTCGCCTGCGTCGCTCGGGGGTGGAGTCCCCCATCACCGGCGACCAGCGAAGCATCGATAGGGGTCCACGAGCCGTTCCGCTTCATCCGGATGGGGGCGGTGTGCGCCTCCGTCGTCAGGCTGCCATCCGGGTTCGCCCACGTGGTCGAGTAGTCGGTACGGGCGTCCGTCACCTCGACGCGGTTCTTCTGGACCCGGGCGGCGTGCTGCGCCGATGCCAGGTCGGATTGCGAGGTCACGGCTGTCGGCGTCGGTAATGGGCCAGGCTCGGCCCGCGCTCCGGTCACTCCGGCACCGAGAGCCGTGATCGTCATCGAAACCAACGCGAGCGAGAACCGGAGCCGGGGCCGAGTCCGCAGCCCTCTTTTCTGGACAGGAGCTAAACCTGCATCAAACGCCACAGAATCCTCCATAAAGCGAGCGAATATGGGGATTGCTGACCGGAGGATCCCGTCTCGTCCAGGGCGAGCCGGTACTCCGCAGCGACCGACACGCAGTTCGGTCCGCCCTCACCACCTTGGTGAGTGATTGGTAGCCAGTTTGCGCACAAGTGGCCGTGGCCGTACAGATGCTTCCATTTGAGTGCAAATTTCCTGTTAGCAGGCGAGCACCTCATCGCTCGGGATGTGGTGGCCGCGATCAGCCGCGGGCACCTGCGGCGGATCTTGCGAGCTGGTGGACCGCCTTCGACGTCCACCCGACATCCCCACCTGGCGAACCGCACGAACAGCACCCCCCGATCTGCCAATCCAGAATGAACACGGTTATCGTTTGCATCGGAGTACGGACCTCTGGATCGGAGATCGGGATGCGAAAACGAGCCGCGATCATGCTGGCGGCGCTCTTGGGAGTGCTCCTCACGGGGTGCGGCGGCCAGGAGCCACCAGGGCGGAACGACCGGCAACTGACCCTGGCTGCCCCGCGCGACCTCGTCGCCGGTCCCGAGGATCCGTACTACACGCACCAGACGTTACGGGTGTGGGAGCCCCTGGTCACCGTGGACGACAAGCTGCGGCCGGTCCCCGCGCTGGCCACCGGCTGGGACAGCGCGGACCAGGGGCGGCGCTGGACGTTCACGCTGCGCGACGGCGTACGGTTCAGCGACGGGACACCGTTGACCGCCGAGTCGGTGGTCGCCAACATCAAGCGGTTCCTGCGGATCGCGCCCCGCCAGTCGGCGTTCTTCAGCCTGGACGCCGGTATGGAGGCGGCCTACGGCAAGCTCGACGATGTCCAGGCCGAGGGCAAGCTCGGCGATGTCCGGGCCGAGGGCGGCAAGGTGACGTTCGTCCTGGACCAGCCGGTGGCCGACCTGCCGAGCAGGCTGGCGGGCTTCTACAGCATGGTCCAGTCGCCGAAGGCGTTCACGTCCTCGGGCGACTTCGCGGGCAAGCCGGTGGGGACGGGGCCGTACACGCTGGTGAACTGGGTCAAGGGACAGCAGGCCGAGCTTGCCGCCAACCCGTACTACTACGGCGCCGCCCCCGCCTACGAGAAGATCGTGGTCAGGGTGATCCCGGACGCCAACGCGCGGGTCGCGGCGTTGCGTGCCGGTGAGGTGGACGGGCTGATCGACAAGGGCGCACTGCTGCCGGGGCAGGTCGCGGCGGTCGCCGGCGACAGCGGCTTCCGGGTCGTCCGCAGCCCCTCGGTGCTGACGCACTACCTGACCTTCAACGCCTCGCGCGAGCCGTTCTCCGATCCCCGCCTGCGCGAGGCGGCCGATCTGGCGATCGATCGACGGTCCATCGCCGGCAAACTCCTCAACGGCACGGCCAACGCGGGCGCCGGGTTCCTGTCACCGGTCTTCGGCGACCTCGCCGAGCCCGGATCAACCGTGAGGTACGACCCCGGCAAGGCTCGCGAGTTGGTCACCGTCGCGGGTGCGCCGACCACGCCCGTCTCCATCCTCATCTCCTCGGCCGAGACCGGCCAGTTCCCCTACACCGACATCGCGGAGGTCCTACGCGCGGCCTTGGAGCAGGCGGGCCTGCCCGCGAAGGTGACCGTGGCCGAGACCACCAAGTCCGTGATGGAGTCCGGGGACTACGACATCTTCCTCAGCGCCTACAGCGTGCCCAACGGCGACGCCGACTATCTGTTCCGCCGATTCCTGCGCTCCGACGCCTCCTGGAACGTCGAGCGCCGGCTCGGCTACCGCAACGCCGAGTTCGACAGACTGATCGACCAGGCCGCGGCAGAGACCGACCCGGCCCGGCGGCGTGACCTCTACCACCGGATTCAGCGGCTGCTCGCCACCGACCGCCCGATGATCCCGCTCGCGTACCAGGACAATCCCATCGTGACGACGAGTAAGGTCGGCGGGGTGGCACAGAGCGTGGCGTACGTGGTCGACCTTGGCAAGCTGGCCCCACTGAGGTGACGGCCACCGTCCTGCGGCGCGCCGCAGAGCTCCTGCTCGTGCTGATGGGGCTGTCGGTACTGGTCTTCCTGCTCACCTCTCTGGCGCCGGGCGATCCGGCCGAGGAGATCCTGCGGCGCGGCGGCATCCAGCCGACCGCGCGCAGCGTGGCGGCACTTCGCGCCGAACTCGGTCTCGACCAGCCGCTGTTCAACCAGTACCTGCGGTGGCTGCTCGCCGTGCTGCGCGGCGACTTCGGACACTCCTACACCGACCGCTCCCCCGTCGCCGCCGAGATCCTCTCGCGGGTTCCAGCGACACTGCGGCTGGCCGGAGCGGCGGCGGTGGTCGCGGTGGTACTCGCCCTATTCGCCTCCATCAGGGCCGCGCTCAGGCCGGAGGCGCTCGACAGCCGCGCCATCGCGCTCGTGACGGTGGCGATCGCCGGCGTCCCGCCCTACATCGTGGGGATCCTGCTGATCAGCGGCGTCGCGGTCGGATTGCGCGCGCTGCCCACGGGCGGCGCGGGCAGCCCCGGCGCCGTCGTGCTCCCCGCCCTCACCCTCGGCCTGGCGGGCGCCGCGACGCTGCTGCGGCTGCTCCGGGCCGACCTGGCCCAGGCCTTACGGATGCCGTTCGTCAAACTCGCCGCCGCCAAGGGGGTGCGGCCCCGGCGGGCAATCATGGTGCACGCTCTCCGCGTGGCCGCGCCGAACGCCATCACGGCAGCCGGTACGGTGCTCGCGGAACTGCTGGCCGGCGCGGTGGTGGTGGAGACGCTGTTCTCCTGGCCGGGCGTGGGACAGCTCGCGGTGTCGGCGATCAGACAACGGGACCTGCCCATTGTGCAGGCGTACGTGCTGGTCACCGCGGTCACGACCGTGCTGATCCTGGCCCTGGTCGAGCTCTGCCTGGCGGCCTCCGACCCGCGGGTGCGCCGCCGATGACAGGCCGCGCCGGCACCGCGCTGCTCGCCCTGGTCGTACTGTTCTGCCTGCTCACCCCCATGCTGTCCGGGTACGACCCGTACCTGCCCGACCTGGAGCACGCTCTTCTGCCGGCGAGCACGGAACACTGGCTCGGCACCGACCAGCTCGGCCGCGACCTCCTCACCAGAACCGCCACGGCCGGCCGCATCTCCCTGCTGTTCGCGCTGGCCATCACCACGATCACCACGATCCTCGGCACGCTGTTCGGCACCGCGGCAGGGCTCGCCGGAGGCATACCTGACCGGCTGCTGCGTCTGGCCGCCACCATGGCACTCGCCCTGCCAGGCCTCACCCTGGCGCTCGCGCTGGCCGGCGTGCTGCCGCCTGGGTACGTCACCGTCGTGGTCGCCCTCGTACCACTCGGCTGGGTCAACTGCGGCCTCGTCGCCCACACGGCGACCCGGCGGGTGGCCTCCTCCGACTACGTCCTGGCCGTGCGGGCCATCGGAGCCTCTCCGCTGTACCTGCTCCGGCGTACCATCGGGCCGCACATCGCCGGGCCCGTCCTGACCGTCGCCACCGCGGACTTGGCCAGGGCGCTGATCGCCGTCACCTCGCTGAGCTTCCTCGGCATCGGGCTGCCGCCGCCTGAGACCGACTGGGGCGGCATGGTGAGCGAGGCCACGCCGCTGCTGGTCGCCGCGCCACGCCTGGCGATCGTGCCCGCGCTCGCGCTGGCCGTCACAGGCTTGGCCGTCGCGCTCGTGGTGGACGCCCGCCACGAGCCGGGTCAGCCTCCCGAAGGCTAAGATCCGGAGCTCCTTGCTCAGCAACGTGCAACAGCCCTCCAGCCGCTGCCGGATCAACTGGGTCATTATCCGGTCAATAGAGCACAAATGGCAGAGGCGGTCATATCAGCCGGGTACGTCCACTACGCCATGAGAAACGAAGCTGCATGTGGCCGAAGCCTGGTGACCTGACGGAGGACAGCACCCATGACAACTGCCGCCGACCCACAAGTCCACAGCAACAAGGAGCACCAGCATGGCCCGACGTGCGGGCACGTGGCCGTGCCACATCAGGGCCACGTGGACTACGTCCACGACGGACACCTGCACCGCCTGCACGATGACCACGCCGACGACTGCACTCCTCATGGCCACAGCGCCCACACAGACCATGATCATCGCCATGGGCCTGATTGCGGCCATGTCGCAGTGCCACACGACGACCACGTGGACTACATCCATGACGGCCACCGTCATGCGCAGCACGACGACCACTGGGACGAGCACTAAGGATCGGCCAGGACGGCGCTGCGGTTCTTGAGCTGGGAGAGCTGGGTGGCCTCGTCCTCGGTGAGATGGTCGGGGTGGCTGGTGAGCCAGGGTTCAGCTAGGTGGCACGCAGATCCGTGACTCGTTGTCGAGTCGCCGGGTGTGGCCCTGGGCGTCGAGGTACTCCAGGAGCGGTACGGCGACGCGGCGGCTCGTCCCCAGGGCCGTCCGCGCCTGGCTGATGGTGAAGGGCGCGGGCAGCTTGCTCAGCACAGCCACTGCCAACTCCGGCGCGTCCGGCAGGAGAACGACATTCCTCGCGATGGGCAGCAACGCTGCCGCCCGCACGGCCGCCGCGAGGGAGGCGCCGGTCAGCTTGAGTTCGGCCAGGCGCTCGGCGGTGGGGGCGTCGAAGGGACGGCCGGCGAGGTCGGTCCGCAGCCGGGCGACCGCCTTCTCGACCTGGGGAGGCAACGAAACCCGCTCCCGGTCGGCTCTCAGGATCACCCCTGCGCTGATCGTCAGCGGCTCGGCGACGAGCGCCCGTGCCAGCCGCCGGTCGGGCAGGCCGAGCAGCCGGGCGGCGGCCTCCACGGTGATCCCCTGGTCGCGCTCTGACACCTGCTCCGCCAGGGCGCGGCGGAGCTCGGACCAGTGGCCGGGGTCGGCGAACCAGTCGCCCGCCACCGGCCGTCCACTGGGAGCGGCCCCCATCGCGGTCAGCTCAGCCCGGCTCAGCAGTCCGTGCCAGCGCAGCAGATCCGCGGCGGTGGGCACGGTCACCCCGGCGAGCGCAGCCCCCCTGACCGCCGCGGCTCCCCGGCGCCGCAGGGGCGCCGGTCGCACGTCGAGGACGCGCACGCCCGCCACGATCATCCGGCGGCCGGGATCGCGGAGCAGCCCATGGTCACCGGCCCGGAGCGGCATGGGCCGGGCCAGGGTGAGGCGAGCCGTGTCCGCGCCCAGCGGGCGCAGCCGAGCCGGAACGGCGGCGGAACCCAGATGAAAGAGCAGCTCCCCGCCGATGCCCCCGCCGGGCTCCAGCCGCACGTCCGCCGACTCGGTGATGATCCACGCGTCCGGAGTCAGCAGCGCGGTGCCACGGGACAGCGTGTCGCGGTCGGCGCCCCGGACGTTGACGGCGATGCGGGCGGTCGCCGACACGGCGTCCCTCCGCTGGTTGAGCGTCTGAAGGCCACGGACCTGGACCCGGTCCGCCCCGGCGAGCAGTTCGTCGCCCGCCCGCACCGTGCCGTGCGTGAGCGTGCCGGTGACGACGGTTCCGGCCCCGGTGATGGTGAACACCCGATCGATCCACAACCGCACCGGGCCGTCCCGGCGCGGGTCCGGGAGCTCGGCCGCGAGCCGGTCGAGCGCGGCGGACAGCTCGGGCAGGCCCTGCCCGGTCAGGCCGCTGACGGCGACGGCTTCGATCTCCGACAGGCTCGTCCCCTCCAGGTGGAGGCGGGCCTCCTCCAGCGCGGGTCCCGGGTCGGCGAGGTCGGCGCGGGTGACCACCAGCAGGCCGTGCCGTACGTCCAGGGCGTGCAGGGCGGCCAGGTGCTCGGCGGACTGGGCCCGCCACCCCTCGTCCGCCGCCACCACGAACATGACCGCGGGGCACGGACCGACACCGGCGAGCATGTTGGTGACGAACCGCTCGTGCCCGGGGACGTCGACGAACGCCAGCTGCCGGCCCGACTTGAGCGTGGTCCAGGCGAAGCCGAGGTCGATGGTCATGCCCCGGCGTCGTTCCTCGGCCCAGCGGTCAGGCTCCATCCCGGTGAGCGCCCGCACCAGGGTCGACTTGCCGTGATCCACGTGCCCGGCGGTGGCGATCACCCACATGCGCGCTCGGCGGCTGTCAATTTCGCGTCGATGGCGGGTTCGCCCGGACCTCGCGGCCGGGTGAGGGCGGCGGGCCGGCTGACCTCGAGCCCTGCCGCGGTCCACGCCTGGAAGCCGCCGATCACGTCGGTGGCGTTCGCCAGCCCGATCTGCCTGAGGGACTCGGCGGCGAGGCTGGAGGAGTATCCCTCGTCGCACAGGATGATCCAGCGGATGTGCGCCGAGGTGGCCTCGGGGATCCGCGCGTCGCAGCGCGGATCGAGCCGCCACTCCAGCTGGTTGCGTTCGATCACGATGGCGCCGGGCACCTCGCCGCCGCTGCGGCGCTGGAACTCCGGCCGGGTGTCCACGATGATGGCTTCGCCACGGCTCGCCGCGGCGCAGGCCTCGGCAGGCGGTAGGCGGCGCAGCCCGGCACGTGCCCGAGCCAGTAGCCTGTCGATGCTCACGAGACTCCAGAGGTGGGATCTGGCGGAGGCGGACGGGAATCGAACCCGCCGCGCCGAGTTGCTCGGCGCCATCGGTTTTGAAGACCGAGAGGGCCACCAGGCACCCTGACGCCTCCGCTCGTGATCTTAGCCCTCTCCGGCGCCCGGGTTGAAGATCTCCTCCCCTGCCGTGATCAGCCGCTCACTTGCACGCGGTGACCACGGCGTTGAACAGGTCCTCGTCGTCCTCGACGGCCACGGCCCGCAGGTCCAGGAGACAGCGGCCACGCTCCACCCTGGCGAGCACGGGCGGCTCTGCCAGGCGCAGCGGCGCCGCGAGCGCGGCGTCGACCGCGACGGCTGCGCTGGGCAGCGTGATGCCGGGGGCGCCCCCGCCGCCGACCGTGGCGGCGCTCGCGACGGCCTCCGCTCGCACCCCCGCATCCGCGAGCCGTACGGCAAGCGCCTCGGCACGACGGCGCAGCCCGCCGGGGTCGGCATGGAGCGCGGCGGACGTCGGCGTGGAAGCGGTGCCGAGCGTCGCCTCCAGCGCCGCGAGAGTGAGCTTGTCCACCCGCAGCGCCCGAGCCAGGGGATGCCTGCGCAGCCGCTCCACCAGGTCGGCGCGGCCGAGCAGCAGGCCGCATTGGGGCCCGCCCAGCAGCTTGTCGCCGCTCGCGGTCACCAGGTCGGCGCCGCTTGCGAGCCAGGTCGCCGCGTCGGGCTCGTCCGGCAGCAGCGGCTCGGGACGCAGCAGGCCCGAGCCCGCGTCGGCCACCAGCGGCACGCCCTCGCGGGCGCAAAGCCCGGCCAACTCCCCGACGCCGGGGGTCCGGGTGAACCCCTCGATCCGGTAGTTGGAGGGATGAACCTTCAGGACGAACCCGGTGTCCGGGCCGATCGCCCCGGCGTAGTCGTCCACTGTCGTGCGGTTCGTCGTGCCGACCTCGCGCAACCGCGCTCCAGTGGAGGTGAGCAGTTCAGGAAGGCGGAAGCCGTCGCCGATCTCGACGAGCTCGCCCCGGCTGATGACGATCTCCCTGCCCGCAGCCAGCGCGGTCGCCGCGAGGGCGAGCGCCGCCGCGTTGTTGTTGACCACGTGGACGGCCCCCGCGGCCGGCACCGCCGCGGCCAGTGCCGCGAGCGCGGCGCGGCCCCGGC